>NZ_PNCZ01000099.1:0-527 GCF_005887425.1 Pseudoalteromonas sp. S2721 | reverse complement strand
AGAATACTAAAGTTAGATACCGATTAATCATTACTGATTAATGGCATATTTTTACTTTTGAAAACTCTTTATAGATACGAATATCTATAAGAATTTTAATATCAGCTTTCCAAATTTTTAAAGAGCAAGAGAATAAACTTCTCAAAATTAAACACACTCTATTCTCAAGCAGTTTATTACCTGATTAAGAATGTTTATTTTTAAGGAGTAAAAGTGGTGGAGCTAAGCAGGATCGAACTGCTGACCTCCTGCGTGCAAGGCAGGCGCTCTCCCAGCTGAGCTATAGCCCCACATATGCTGGTACTTACTGTTTTATTAGCCACTTCGATTGAGACAAGGCGTAAGTTGAGGACGTTTAGTTCACTAAACGACGAAGCTTACAACGCAGTATCAAGAAGAAGTGGTGGGTCTGAGTAGATTTGAACTACCGACCTCACCCTTATCAGGGGTGCGCTCTAACCAACTGAGCTACAGACCCAAACAATAAGTGTTGTTCTCTTTACAATTAACAATCATCTGTGTGGACA
>NZ_PNCZ01000098.1:0-406 GCF_005887425.1 Pseudoalteromonas sp. S2721 | reverse complement strand
GCTGCAGAAAAGGCAGAGGCGGAGCGTCTAGAGCAAGAACGCATTGCGGCAGAAAAAGCAGAAGCTGAGCGTTTAGCTCAAGAGCAGCAAGCGGCAGAGCAGCAACGTCAAGAACAACAAGCTCGACTTGCTGAGCAAGAAGCAGCAATGAAATTAGAGCAAGAACGTGCTGCCGCAGAACAGGCGCAGCGTGAAGCAGAGCAAGCTGCTGCAGAAAAGGCGGAAGCGGAGCGCCTAGAGCAAGAGCGTATTTCGGCAGAAAAGGCGGAAGCGGAGCGTTTAGAGCAAGAACGCATTGCAGCAGAAAAGGCAGAAGCGGAGCGTTTAGAGCAAGAACGTATCGCAGCAGAAAAGGCGGAAGCGGCGCGGTTAGAGCATGAGCGCATCGCTGCAGAAAAGGCGGAGG
>NZ_PNCZ01000097.1:0-256 GCF_005887425.1 Pseudoalteromonas sp. S2721 | reverse complement strand
CTTTATGCGGAATGGTATTACGAGAGAAAAGTTAGCGAGGGGAAAGTTGAAGGAGTAAAGGTTTGGAATTCTGGCGTAGGTTGGGTAGAACGGAGTGAAACCCAATACAGAGCTATCAGCTTTCAGCCGTCAGCGTTCAGCCGCGCGGTGTGGGTGTTTGGTCCTGCGTCATCCTCTGGTTCTAGGCAAAGTCTACTTGTAGGAATGGCTTTAGCCATGAATATGTTTGTTATGGTCTGAAATCGGCACTGAAGTG
>NZ_PNCZ01000096.1:0-1675 GCF_005887425.1 Pseudoalteromonas sp. S2721 | reverse complement strand
CGCTCCGGTGGTTTGCCCACTGATGAGCGGTGTCACATCATTACTATCGGCCAAGGTATCAAGGCTAATCGTCGGTGCGGTAATGTCGATTTCACCAGTGGCACTGGCTGTTGCTGGGTTACCTGCTTGATCACTGACCGTCGCCGTAACCGTGTATTCTCCTTCTGCTAACAATGTGCTCGCCGCCACTGACCAGGTGCCATTGCTTTGCATCACGGTAGTGACTGTGTGGCTGTTGTTGTTTGCATCGGTAAAGACCACAGTGACTGTACTGCCTTGTGGGGCACTGGCTGTGCCACTAACTGTTGGCGTGGTGTCATTGGTGACGTCTAATGCATTTATATCAATCGCTGGCATGGTGGTATCAATGATACCTGTTCGTGTGGCCGTTCCATCAATGCCGTTTTCTGTCACGGTTGCGGTGACTGTAAAGTCGCCTTCAGCCAAAGCACTGCTTGCTGTGACTGTCCATGTTCCGCCATTAACCGTGGTGGTTAATGTTTCTGCTGGGTTGATACCATCATCAATTACCACGGTCACTACACTGCCATTGACCGCATCACTGGTGCCGTTAATCGTCGGTGTCGTATCATTGGTTTCGCCAATGACATTAATAGTGATACTTGGTGCGGTGGTATCCAGCACCGCGGTGTCATTAGCGGTTGTTTCATTCCCCGCAGCATCGGTGATACTGGCATCAATGCTGATGCTGCCATTGTTTAATGGGCTTGGTACATCTGCTGACCATGTGCCATCTCCCAGTACCGTGGCTGTAAAGGTATAGGTGTTTGTGCCGTCTGAAACACTTAAGTTAACCACACTGCCCGCCGGCTCATTGCTGGTCCCACTGATTGTTGGGGTATCGTCGTTGATGGTACCCAAGCTGTCTATCGCTAAGCTCGGTGGCAAGGTATCGATGCTGCCACTGCCTGTATCGGTGCCAACGTTACCTGCCGCATCAACAATCGTTGCTGTCACGGTATAAGCGCCATCAGGCAAGCTCGGTGCTGTGGCTTGCCACGCCCCATCCGCTTGCACTGTGGCTGTGACGGTATGTGTATCGCTGTTGCTATCCACAATAGATAAGCTCACTACCGTTCCTGCTGGCTCAGTAGAGGTGCCCGTAATAAGTGGCGTGCTGTCATTACCCAAGCCAGTGTCGTTAACCACCACCACTGGGGTTGTGGTATCAATAGAGCCTGTGGCATTGACCGTCGTTGGGTTACCCGCTTCATCACTAATTGTTGCTGATACAGTGTAGCCACCTTCGGCGAGTCCATTCGGTACTTCCACGCGCCAATCACCGCTACTGTCAACGGTTGCGGTCAGTGTTTGTACGGTGCCATCATTATCTGTCACCGTTACCGTCACCGTGCCACCAATTTCATTACTGCGTCCTGTGAACTCAGGCGTCACATCACTGCCCGCCCCAACGCCCGTTAAGGTTAAGCTTGGTGCAATGGTATCAATGACCCCAGTCACCGTTTCTTCTGTAAGGTTACCCACCCCATCACGCACACTGGCGTCAACAGTAAATTGACCATCAGCTAAGACCGTTGTTGGACTCACTGACCAATTACCGCTGGCATCCACTGTCGCTGTCAGGGTGCTGCTATCACCATTGGCATCGGTGACGACCACAGTCACTTGTGCGCCTTCACCTGCATCACTGGTA
>NZ_PNCZ01000095.1:0-6477 GCF_005887425.1 Pseudoalteromonas sp. S2721 | reverse complement strand
GCTATCAGCTATCAGCTATCAGCTATCAGCTATCGAAAATCTTCCATGTAGTTTTTCTCTTGTACAAGAACTTATTATTCTTATTCACGCGAAATAAATTTCACGCCTACGGTACTAACTTTACTCTTTCACCTTGCTAACTCGCTAACTGACTAACTTATATGTTTTATCTGATAGCTGACGGCTGAAAGCTGATAGCTCCTGTGCGTTGGGTTTCGCTCTACTCTAACCAGCCTACGAGCTAATGAGTCAAGCACTGTGGGTCGTCATTTATAGCGACACATAATCGTTTAATTGACGGGCTAAAGCCCGACCTACGACTTACCCGTTATTTAAGAAATATCGCGCGAAATAAATTTCACGCCTACATCTAAATTCAAAGACCCGCACGATCGACTTAAAGCTTTTTATCTAAAAGCTGATAGCTCCTGTGTGTTGGGTTTCATTTCACTCTACCCAACACACATGTTTTCAACCTATCGCCCCCTACTTAAACCATCCCTGAAAGCGCTCCATTAATAGGTAATTAACTGGCACTAATAGTAAGGTGATTAGCGTTGCGAAGATAATCCCAAAGCCAAGGCTTACAGCCATTGGAATAAGGAATTGTGCTTGCGTTGCTTTTTCAAATAACAACGGCATTAAACCAATAAAAGTGGTTAAACTGGTTAGCATAACTGGGCGAAAACGTGCCGCCCCTGCAAGCTTAACGGTTTCCAGTAAATCACCGCCCTCTTCACGCTTCTTATTAATAAAGTCAACCAGTACCAATGAGTCATTCACTACAACGCCTATCAAGGCTAGCATGCCAAGTAGGCTCATAATGGTTAACTCCATGCCCATTACCCAGTGGCCCATTACCGCACCTATCATACCAAACGGAATAACACTCATCACAATTAATGGCTGCATATATGATTTAAATGGTATCGCTAATAACGCATAAATAATAAAGAATACAAACACCAGACCCCAAGCGAGTGAACCAAATGATTCACGCTGCTCTTTGGCTTCACCTTCGAGCGAGTAATCAACACCAGGGTATTGCACCATTAGCTCATCTAAGTAAGTTTTTAAGTCTGCTTGCAGTACTGTCATATTGGTATTTGATTTTTCAACATCGGCTGTCACATTCAACGTACGATAGCGATCAATACGATAAATAGACGATGGACTTTGCCCCGGTACTAAGGTCGCCACATGCGACAATGGCACTGTGCCACCCGCTGGGGTTTTAATTAAAATATCAGTTAAATCAGCAACTGAGCGACGCTCTTCAATTGGCAAACGCACCATTACACGCACATCATCGCGGCCACGTTGAATACGTTGAACTTGCGCACCAAAGAACGAATTACGCACTTGCTGCGATACATCAACACGGTTTAAACCAAGCGCTAAACCTTGCTCTGTTAGCTCAATTTGCAGCTCGTCTTTACCATCTGACATACTATCAGCTATTTCGTACACAGTTGGGTAAGTTGCTAAACGTTCTTTGACCTTTTCTGCCACAGCTTCAAGGGTGTCGATTGAGCTGCCGCTTAGCTGTACATCAATAGGGTCTGAACTGCGACCAAACTCAGCACGGAAAGTTACACTCTCTGCGCCCGGTATAATACCGATAAGGTCACGCCATTCACTGGCGAGCTCTCGAGAGCCAATATCTGATTCACGTTTTTCGGCTGGTGTGATTTCAAAGCGCACACTACCTGTATTTGATGAACCACCACGGCCACCCGTGGTTGCCAAAATATTTAAAATTACGCTTTGGCCATCTTCATCACGATACTTCTCTTGTAGCTCTTTGGCCTTATCTGACATATCGATGATGTATTTGTTGGTCACTTCAAACGGTGTTCCTGCAGGGAATGTTAGCTCTGCGCGAACGGTTTCACTTGGAATACGCGGGAAGAATATAAACTTCGTCCAACCGCTGGTGATCAGGGTCAAAATGATAAAGAAAATACCTACGAACAAGCTGACCGTTGCTAATTTATTCTTTAGCGCAACATTTAGTAGCGGCTGATAGTACTTCATAATGGCGTGTTCAAAGCCATCGGCAAAACGCTGCTGAAACTGCTGCAGTTTTGACGGATTACTTTTTTCACTTCGTAGTTTTAAGTACTTTAAGTGAGCCGGCAGAACAAATTTAGACTCAATTAAAGAGAACAGTAATACCGGAATAACGACAACAGGAATTTGCGCAAATAAGGCACCACGGTTACCTTCGATAAAGGCTAATGGTAAAAATGCTGCAACCGTTGTAAGTACACCAAAGGTAACGGGTGTCGCAACTTCTTGCGTACCACGAATAGCAGCTTGCTCACCACTTTCGGCTGTTTTTAGGTGGGTGTAGACATTTTCACCGGTCACAATGGCATCATCAACAACAATACCAAGTACCAAAATAAAACCAAATAAACTCATTACATTAAGCGTAATACCAAAAATTGGCATCGCTAAAAACGCGCCCATGAATGACACAGGAATACCAATAAACACCCAAAACGCAATGGCAGGACGCAAGAACAAGGTAAGTAATGCAAGAACTAAAATGCCACCCTGAATAGCATTGGTTGTTAGCGTCGCAATACGGCTTTTCACGATTTCAGAGTCGTCATCCCAAAAGCTTAACTCAAACCCTTCAGGCAGCTGACTTTGATGCTCGGTAATGTAATTTTTTACCGCATCTGCAACTTCAATCGCACTTTGCGGACCAATACGATACACATCAATAAATGCCGCTTGCTTACCATTGAAGCGAGTACGGACTGGGGTTTCTTCGAAGTCATCGGTAATACGGGCAATATCACCTAGGCGAATAATGGTACCATCAGCTTGGTACTTCACCACAACTTGGGCAAACTCATCTTTACGATAGGCTTGGCCTTTTGAACGAATGAGTACATCTCCCCCTTCGGTTTTTAAGTTACCTGCAGAAACATCGGTACTTGAATTACTAATTGCTGAAGAAATGTCCGATAAGCGTAAATCATATTGGCGTAATGTATCTTGGCTTACTTCAATAGCAATTTCGTAATCTCGCACCCCACTTAGCTCTACCTGAGTGATTTCTGGCAAGCGTAATAAGTCATCACGTACATGTTCGGCATATTCTAAAGTTTCTTTTTCGCCGTATTCACTCGACACGGTTACCGCTATTACTTCACGAGTGCGCTGTGCAAGGGCTACAACCGGTTTTTCGGCATCAACCGGAAAAGTGTTAATGGCATCAACCCGGCTTTTAATATCGGCTAATAGCTCCCGTGGGTCATAGCCGGTATCGACTTCAATTGATACCGAGGCAGAGCCTTCTGATGAGCGGCTAGTTATGCGCTTTACGCCTTCGAGATCTTGCACCGCTTCTTCAATACGGATAGCGACACCTTTTTCAACATCTTCAGGTGTTGAGCCACGTAGGGTCACGCTAACACTAATGCGGTCTGCTTCAAATGACGGGAACACTTCAAGTGGTATTTGCGTCGATACGCTAAATAGCCCCGCTAATAAAATGCTGATCAGCAATAAGTTTGCTGCAACATGATTCTTTGTAAACCAAGCTATCATTATTGCGCTCCTTGCTTACGAGCAGCGCGGCGTTGTTCAATTAATTTTTCAACGGTAATACCTTGCTCTTTTGCTTGCTTTTCAAGCTCTTCACGGCTTGGACGCTGTGCTTTACCACGCGTAGCTTGATACGCTTCGCTTCCCATTACCGTCACTTGGGTACCTGAGCTAACTTGACCAAGCGGCGTAATCACTAAATGATCCCCTGCTGATAAGCCTTCGGCAACCATAGCTTGAGTCGCGTTTTGCCAAGCCAGTGAGATGTTTTTGCGACGCAACACACCTTGCTCTTCAACATAAACATAGGTGCCTTGGTAAATTGCACTGTTTGGGATCACAATGGCATTTTCAATCGCCTTGCCGGTAATTTGCGCTTTGATGTACTGACCAATTTTAATTGGGTATTGATTAGCTGAAGTGGCTTTGTAAGGGTCATTAATTTGTGCAACCACATAAAGCTGCTGCGCGCTTTCATCAATGGCACCTTCGGTGCGAATAACTTGACCTTGCCATTGCTGTTTACCAACAAGATCTGAGCTAAATTTAACGAGTGAACCGGCACTATTTTTAGCACCATCACGAAATTGTTCTGGTAAGTTAATGAACGGCAGATCTTTATTTTTGATTGGTAAGCGAATTTCAACACGGTCAATGGCATAAATACTGGCAAGTTCCATGTTATTACTCACCACTTGCCCTAAATCTACGCTGCGGCTTAAAACTCGCCCCGCGTATGGAGCAGTGATTTTTGTACGCTCTAAATCAAGTTTCGCTTTTTCAAGCGTCGCTTGGGCAGACAATACACTTGCTTCGGCAGCTGCAAGTTGTGGCTTACGCAGTACCAGGCTACTTGCTTGTTCACCCTTTCCTAAGCGCTCCCAATCGGTAATTGCTTGACGACCACGAGCTTGCTCTTCAAGTAGGCTTTGCTCAGCGGTTAATAAAGCTGCTTGTGCTGATTTTACTTCGGCGCGGTGATCTCTATCATCTAATTGCAACAACACATCGCCTTTTTCGAAAAAGCCACCTTCACGAAATTGCTCACTAATTTCGATAATTTGCCCTGAAGCCTGCGCGACTAGCATACTTTGCGTGCGTGGCTTTACGGTGCCAAAACTATCAATCATCACCTGATAAGTTTCTGGTGTTAGGCTCTTAACTGCCACATTTACTTTTGCTTTTGGCGGTGAAGAAAAGCGGTTTGCTTGAGGCGGGTTGCCTTTGATAAACATGACAAGCAGTACCGTCACAACGATCACTACCAATGGAATTAAAATTTTACGTGTCTTGCTATTCATGATTATTGCTCTGCTACTTCGCTGTTTGCTTCACTAAAATCACCACCAAGGGCAATATGTAAGTTGATTCTGTTGATAATTAATTGGTTTTTAAGTTCGATTACCGAACTTTGCGCATTGAACGAACGGTCTTGTGCATCGAGTACCGTGGTGTAGGTAACTAAACCACTTTGATATTGTTCAAACGCTAATGCCTCTGCGGTAATGGCATTTTCTTGCGCTTCTAAGGTTTTTTCGTAGCGTACTTTAAGCGCTTGCTCTTGGCTGATGGCTGTTTCAACATCGTTAAAGGCATCGTAAAGTGTGGCAAGATACGCTTGCTCTTGGCGCTTAACGTTTAACCTTGCTTGTTCTTCATTGGCTTTTAAGCGACCACCTTCAAAAAGCGGCATCGAAATACTACCAATCAGCGACCACGCTAAGCTTGATGGCGAAAATAAATCGCTCACCCTATCTGTGCTATCACTCATTGATGCAGAAAGATTTAAGCTCGGAAAACGCTGTTTATGCGCATAAGCAAGCCCAGCATCGGTGCTAAGTAATTGATACCAGCTTGCCATTAACTCAGGTTTGCGAGTGATAAGCTCTGAAGGTAAACCAAGTGGAATAGCACTGTCGAGTAGTGGTAAATCTGCACTAACGCTTAACGCGCCAGTTGGGTATTGGCCAGTTAAACGCTCTAAATCACGAATTGATTTAGTTAACGTTGCTTGCTGCGCGGCAATGTTTGAGCGCTCAGTATTTAGCTCATTCCGAGCAAGATAAACATCAAGCGCTTCATTTAAACCTTGGCGATAACCTGACTCAATAATATCTAAATTTTTTTCTGCGTTTTGCTCACGCTGCTTGTATAGTTCAAGTAATTTGTGATTCGTAATAACATCAAACCAACCCGCTACCACATCAGCAACTAATTGTTGTTTGCTTTGTGCAAATGTGGCTTTTTCAGCTAGGTACTCAAGATTTGCTTGTCGTTCTGAGGCTGATAATTTACCCCATAAATCAACTTCGTAGCTTAATTCTAATGATGCTGAGCTGGCGTTGTTATAACTAACAGGGCGGTTATCTTTACTACGGCTGGCACGTGTTGATAAATCAAGGCTTGGCCATAAATCTGCCCCAGCAGCAATAAGCTGCTGCTCTTTAATAGCGACATCGTAACCCGCTTGTAAAATCGCTTGGTTATGGGCTAATGCTTGCTCAACTAAAGTAAAAACTTGAGGGTCGTGTAATTGCTGCAACCAGTTATCTTCAACAGCAAGCGCTTTGTCGCTAGAAGGGAGTTGCTGCCATGCACTTGGTACTGTCTCAAGCTCAGCAACTCGTTCATTGTGAGTCGGCTGGCTCGCACATGCACTTAGCAAAATTACACTTAAAGCCAATAAACTCGGCTTATATTGCCAATTCATTCTAAAAACCTGAAAAACATCTATTTATGAGTGTAATTCAAGCACCACGCTCAGTTTTGCTCAACTGACTTTACATAACATTACACTGCCTGACATTTGACGACGATGAATGGTAGGAAAATGGAGGTAAGCAGCAAACTATCAGCTATCAGCTATCAGCTATCAGCTATCAGCTATCAGCTATCAGCTATCAGCTATCACCT
>NZ_PNCZ01000094.1:0-381 GCF_005887425.1 Pseudoalteromonas sp. S2721 | reverse complement strand
TTGGTGTTCATTACCACTTAAATCATGTCTATAAAATTCTAAAGCAACTTGGCTTTAGTTGGATCACAAGCCGCTCTAAACACCCAAAACAATCATTACAGAGCCAAGAGGCTTTTAAAAAACTTCCAGCTGGAAACGATCCTTCACACACCAGGACACCTTCCTCTTGATCGGATCGACGTATGGTTTCAGGACGAAGCACGATTTGGCCAGCAAAATCCGACTACGCGCATTTGGGCTGAAACAGGCACTCGGCCACGGATTGTAAAACAACAGCAATTTGACTATGGATACTTATTTGGCGCGGTATGTCCAGCCACAGGCAAAACAGAATCGTTAGTTAGCCCATTCGTTAAGATTTAATCAATGACGCAGCATATG
>NZ_PNCZ01000093.1:0-397 GCF_005887425.1 Pseudoalteromonas sp. S2721 | reverse complement strand
ACAACTTCGAGCTGGAAACGATCCTTCACACACCAGGACACCTTCCTCTTGATCGGATCGACGTATGGTTTCAGGACGAAGCACGATTTGGCCAGCAAAATCCGACTACGCGCATTTGGGCTGAAACAGGCACTCGGCCACGGATTGTAAAACAACAGCAATTTGACTATGGATACTTATTTGGCGCGGTATGTCCAGCCACAGGCCAAACAGAAGCGTTAGTTAGCCCATTCGTAAATAAAGAAGCAATGACGCAGCATATGCGCCAGATATCACACGCGACACCTGTTGGAAGACACGCTGTCGTGATAATAGATGGCGCAGGCTGGCACACATACGATACAGCTGCAGAATTTAAAAACCTAACCCTGATAAAGCTCCCACCTTATTCACCAGA
>NZ_PNCZ01000092.1:0-3543 GCF_005887425.1 Pseudoalteromonas sp. S2721 | reverse complement strand
ACCTGAACGCTCTGAGAATGAACCGAATGAGTTCAGTGAGCTTGAACGAAGAGCATCAGCTACAGTGAAGTCACCTTCCATTTTAATATCAGCAGATGTGATGCTGATTACAGGTGATGCACCTTCTAGGTCAGTACGTTTGATGCGTGAACCTGTTACCTGAATACGCTCAACTTTTTCTACACCTTCTTCTTCAGCAGCAAAAGACGAAGCTGAAAATGCAGCAGTTGATGCAGCACCAAAAGCAATCGCTAAGCGAACCGCTTTAGAAACTTGATTATTTAACATTTGATTCTCCCTGGTCATATCCATGTTATGACTTTATTAAATTATTTTAACCCCAAAGAGCTAAAGTACCCTTTAGAGGTATCAAATACTAATATCAGGCACAACTTTTGGTCAACTTTTTTTTAACCTTTGTTTTTAAATGGGAAATATATAATAAACATACCCTCAACAATAAACTATGAATGTAAAAATAAAGTACAAAACAATTGTTAATTTTGAAAACAAATGACAACTAAAAACCCACCCAAACGCTTCAATATACCAAAAAATGCAATTGCATAAATATAAAATTGAGATAAGTAAAATTATTGGAGCTGTACAAAAAGGAGTGTATTGCGACAAAAAGTAACATCTAATTTTAAAATGTTACTTTTAAAGGGGGTAAATTAATTCTAAATAGTACTCTTACCTATTATATAAGTGGCTAGCAATCCACCATGGTTGTTATCGAAAATTTTTCCTTCGTCATAACTCGTCGAAATAGCTTTAACTTGTTTAAGTAAAGTGGCTGATTGGGTCGCGGCATCTACTAATTCAATGAGCCTAAGAATTAGTAACTCCAATTCATTCATAAAAAGAGATAATGCTTTCTTGTAATCTATGTTGTTGTATTTATTTTGCCGTAAAAAATTCAAAAAGGCTGGTAAATTAGTCCCTTGCATAGCATCAAAACCTTTTTTAAAACCATTGTTGATTTTAGTGTCTATTTCATCAAAGTAACATTCAGCAGAAGTAAGCTCCTTATAATCCAGACAATTAACCAAATCAGTTAAAGTCGATGTAATATTTATTTTGACAAAATTTGCCGCATCTAAAATCAGAGCGTTAGGTTTTACGATTATTGACTCTGGGTGGTGACATACAAACGCAAATATCCCTTTTCCATCTAAAACCCGAAATACTTCTTTAATGCTTTTATTGATTTGGCTGTATTCTAGAGCGAATTGCGCAACTACACACGAAAACTCATCATTACTAAATGGTAAGTTTTCAGCGACAGTGTTCGATAGAAAGACTCCACCTATACTATTTGTAACTTCAGGATGAATTTTTGCCTGATCGACGCCATAACAGTTTAATTTTTTATCTTTTTGTAAAAGCTGAATTAAAGCACCATTTCCCGTCCCGATATCCAGTACAGTTGAATTTTCTTCTAGCTTTTTCGCGAAGCTATACCAAAATTGCTGAAGTGCACCTTGATAATTATTTTTAAAACCATTACCAAAAGAGGTTAAATGCCCTTGCTGCCAATAATTTGTCCAATGGTCGCTCATAACATCTCCATAAATAAAAAAGGCTGAATAAATTCAGCCTTTTTTTGCATTCAATAAACTTAATTAGAAGCTGATAGAATAGCTTACACGGTAATCACGACCAAAGTTATTATAAAGGTCTTGGTTATCCCAAGTACCGTTTGATGATAACACTGGATCTTCATCTGTTAAGTTATTAACAGTGAAAGTAAGTGCACCATAAGCACCTGCGTTATAAGTGTAAGTTAAGTTATGAACTAACCAGCTATCAAGCTTGCCTGATTGATCATAGTAACCGTCACCATCTTCATCTACTTCAGTTTCAGAAGTGCTATCTGTATAAGTTGCATTCCACGCTAAAGAGTGATCTTCATAAGACCAAGCAACTGTAGCAACAGACTTAAGTTCAGGTTGACCAGACCAGCCAGATGTATCTTGTACAACACCACCAACTTCTTGGTCGTAAGAAAGAACGAAGCTATTAACGTTTTGGAAACGGAAATCACCAAAACCAGTCTCGATGTTAGCAGCTATTGTAAAGTCGATACCTTCAATTTCGAAACCTGCACCGTTGAAGTAAGATGTACCCGCTTCAACTAAAGTACCTGAAGCTGCACGTTTCAAATAGAAAGTTTCGTTTGAAGTATCTGTGTCTACTGATACTGCAGAAATTAGACCTGCAGCTTCATCTGATAGTAGAGACTGAAGTGACTTAGACTGAATTACGTTATCGATTGCTAATTGGAAGTAATCAACTTTGAACGTAAGATTGTCGTTTACATCCCATGCAACACCAAGGTTAGTGTAATCTGAAGTTTCAGCATCTAACTCAGAGTTTTGCGTGTAATAAGTATCATACTGACGTGATGTAGTTGAACCATTTGCATAGTCGATCGCAGATTCTGCTGAGAATGTACGTGCTGCGTTTAAAAGGTCAAGACCTGGAGCACGGAAAGACTCAGAATAAGAACCTCGGATAACGATGTTATCAGCTACTTGCCAACGAGCAGACACTGCTGGAGCTATGTTGTCGCCGAAATCAGAGTAGTCATCGTAACGAGCTTTAATGTTTACTTCTACTGTTTCAGTTACTGGTAATACTGATTCGAAGAAGAATGCAGTTACATCACGCATACCTTCAGAAGAGTTACCTGCTGAACCACCAATAAGACCTGCAGCTGATTGACCATCATAAATATCAGCATAAGTTTGTTCAAAGTACTCCATACCTACGTAGTGAGCTACTTGACCACCTGGAAGTTCAAATAAATCAAAGCCTAAACCAGCGAAGTATTGGTCAAATGTTGAAGAAGACTCTTGAAGAGTTGTTGCTTTCATATTAGCAACACCTTCATCTGAACCTAAGTCGATATCATTTGCTTGGTTATAAGCTAGACCTGAGTAAGATAGATAGTATTGGCCAACTGACTTATTGTCTGCTTTGTTACGGTGGTAGTAAACTTCCCAAGAAGCATTATTCCAATCAAGGAAACCACGTAAACCTGTGGTTAAATCGATATTGTAATCATCTACGTTACCATCACGAGTACCAATACCAACCCAACGGAATAGACCATATGCGCCATCTTCACCATACGGGTTATGCTCATTGTCTGCAGACATATTTGTCCAAGGTGCAGCAGGTGGAGCATAACGACCAAATGATGAGTTTTGAACAAACATTGTTTGGCCAAACCACTCTACGTTATCAGCAATTTCATAGTTAGAGCTGATGTAAAGTGTGTTACGGTCAATAGATGCTGTGTTGTAAGATACGTTAGCAAAAGCATACATACAGTATTCAGAGCCTGGGCCCCAATCTTCATTAGCATCTACTCGACGGAATGTATCTTCACCGTATTCTGCAATTAGATCATCACAAAGTAGTGATGCTCGTGCTTCTGAAAAGTCTGGAGATAAAACAGTTGCACCGTAGTAAGACCAACCCACAGTATCTGCAGTGTATGCTTCGATATCACCGTCACCATCTAAATCGCCAATT
>NZ_PNCZ01000091.1:0-893 GCF_005887425.1 Pseudoalteromonas sp. S2721 | reverse complement strand
GGTGCAACGCTTTTTTGTTTTTAACTGGAAATATTAAACCCCGTGTCTACTTTATCGGGGTCAGATCACAGGTCGCTAATAAGTACGGTATTCATCCTGACATGCTATCAAGTTGGAGAAGTCACATGACCTCGAAAAAGAAAACGGCAAAGCCACTAAAGAACCAAGGCCCTGACAAATCATACGCAGATTTAGAACGCCAAATTCGTAAGCTTGAGAAGCAACTCGAAGATGCTCAGTTGGAGAATGACGTTTTAAAAAAGGCGAAGGTCTACTTCGACAGCCTAAAAGAATAAGGTTCGAATATATCCACAAGGTCACAGACGCCAAACGCACAGTGAAGAAGTTGTGCAGTTGGTTATCTGTGTCGCCGGCTGGGTATTATAAATGGTTAAAGCAATTACCTAGCACACGCCATAAAGAGAACAGTTCGTTACTGAAATTTCTAAAGCATGTCAGCGACCAAGAGCACTGCATTCCTGGTTATAGAAAGCTTTGGGAGGCAGCGGTAGCGCATGGCTTTGATTGCAGTAAGGGACGTGTGCAGAGACTATTACAAAGCGTTGGCTATCGTTCAAAATCAGGTAAGAGACGCTATACAAGTCGCGCGAAGAAAGAAGGTACAATCAAAGCGAGTAATTTATTACGACGCCAGTTTAATGTTGATACAGCAAATACCGTGTGGGTATCAGATATCACACAAGTACGCTGTAAAGATGGTTGGCAGTATTTATGCGTCATCCTTGATTTGTATTCTCGTAAGGTTGTTGGCTGGGTAACAAGCCGGATAAACAACGCCAAGTTAGTTATTAAAACACTGAGAAAGGCATGGTCTGCACGCAAACCTGATGGTTCGAACTTGCTCTTTCATTCAGACCAAGGAGCGCAGGATG
>NZ_PNCZ01000009.1:0-203246 GCF_005887425.1 Pseudoalteromonas sp. S2721 | reverse complement strand
AACTCAAGATGTTAGATATAGTTGGAAGTAAAAGCGATGTAGGCAAGGCATTGATTGCAAGTAATAGTGGTTCTATTGTTAAAATCAATAACGCAGTATAAATCGCTTTTAAACCAACCCTTTGGGCGCTTCACAGGCACTTACTCTCATCGTTGTTACTTCTTAAAAGGGACTGCCATTCTTGCAAAGTAACGCCTTGATATTAAGCACCTGTGAAACGCTGAATTCTGCATCTTGAGGTGGTTTGGGTATAGAAAAAAGCCCTGCTAGTGCAGGGCTAAATCAACGTTAGGATTTATTATTGTATCCTTCCTTGGTCAGAGTATTAGAACTGGTATTTGTACTCAATTGAGAACTCAGTGCCTTTCTCTTTGGAGCGAGTTAAAGTTCCCGCTGACTCTATTTCAGATTTTGCGCCCAAGATATTAGTCACTTTGAACTTCAAGCTTGAGTTGAAATCAGGGAAATAGGTGTAGTTAAAGTCTAGAGAGTGGAAAGGTTGCTCCATCCAATCTTCTTGACCTTCAATGCCAGGAATAATAATTCGCTCACCAAATACGTTATAGATTAGCGTTGAAGCATGCTGCCCACTAGGTGCGTCATAGCCTAACTGCATATTCACAACATATTTTGAATGGCCCGTCATGCGACGTGTTGTATTTGTAACCGCTGCAGAAACTCCTGTTTGTTCAACAATCGCCTGACGGTCCATGTTGATTTCTGAGTCACTTAACGTCACGTTACCTGTCATGAACACGTCTTGCCAGAATCCACCTAAGAAAGCAAAATCTTTCAGGTATTCAAATTCAACACCCGCAACATAACCATCTTCTGCATTAGCAATACGTACCAATGGTGGACCATCTTGTGCAGGTGATTGAACAGACTCAATTGGATCAACCATGTCTTTATAGAACACACCAAAAGAGAAGTTCTCGCCCGTATCAAAATAGTTTTCCCAGCGGAAATCATAGTTTTTGATTTGCGTTGTACGTAGACCTGGCGTACCACCTACAGGGTATTCAGTAAGCGGATCGATGTAAGTTGCGTCAGAAATCTCACGTAAATCTGGGCGAACAACAGTTTCACCATAGCTTAAGCGCCATTGCGTTTCGTCACTTTGTACATAAGTTAAAGCTAGTGCGCTATAAACGTCATCTTCACGGAATGCGAGCTGATCTAACTCATCATAATCAATTGAAGATGCAAGGCCACCAGTAAATGGGTCAAGAGGAACAGATACTTGACGGAAATCTTCCCAACGTAAACCACCGGTAATACGCCATGTGTTATTGAAGAAGAAATCAGCTTCGAAGTAATAGGCATCCACTTTCTGCGCTGACTTATAGTCATCGCCTGAAACCGTTGTGTCGTTTAAGATTGGCTGCGTTAGTGACGCGTTTGTAAGTACATCATCAGATAAAATGGTGTTTAACTCATTTCCGTTTAAGTCAACATCTGAGAATGCACGTGTATTGATATCAAAACGACGGTTAGTTGCTGAGCGCTCTTTAGAGATAAAGTCAGCACCTGATTTAAGCTCAACATCCACGCCATCAAGCATAATAGGCAACGTAAAGTTAAAACCGTAGTTCTCTACTTCATCATCCAAATCTTGGAAAGTGTAACGTGCAGCTGTTGTTGCATTCGTTAGTGCGCTTTCGTTAACTGTATCGTAAAACCCATCTTCGTTAGCATCAGTAACAATAAAACGCGTTTCCATATTACCTGGTGCGTAACGATTTGAGCGACCAATTGAATACTTCCAGTCAAAACCCGCGTAATTCAACCAATCAAAGGTATGCATACCTTTTAATTGATTAACAATCAGTTCACGTTCTTCATAACGAACATCGTACGAGCGTACACGCTTGTTATCAGAGGTATTGTTGTTTTGGTCAATACCTAAACGGTCTGAAATTTTATCTTCAGTATCGCGTAAGATTAAAGCCGTGTAGTCAATTTTATGCGCTTTGTCATACTCAACACCAACCGTAACCATTCCTGATGTCTTAACCGTGTGTTCTGTACTTAGTACTTGGTCATAACCACGGATCATGGTTGTTGAGTTTTCACCAATCAAGAAACCTTGACCTTGATACTCATCTGCAACAACATGCTTATTATCATAACTAAGCGACGATAAGAAACCATAGCGCCATTTATCTGATTCGAAGCTATTACCTAATGTGGCAGTGAACTTCGTATTCGGATCAACCTTTGCTGATTTTGGATCATAATCGCGATTTAACGACAGTGCTAAAGCACGGCTTTGCTCAGGTGTTAAATCATCAAGCGATTGACCACTTTGGTATACATCAAGGATAGGACGTGGAATTTCGCGTGTGCCATCATCAACACCGTACCAATCGTCCGAACCACCGTTGTATTCAAGGCCATCATCAAAGTTATTGGTGTTGTAACCAAGCTGACCCGACACATCAAATACAAATTGATCTGGAATTGATTTCAAACGAATATCAACGTTACCACCACCAAAAGACGCTGGCATTGACGGTGAATACGATTTTTGTACTGATAAACTTTCGATAATACCTGATGGAAATAAATCCAGTGGTAATACAGAACGTGTTGGATCTGGACTTGGTACAGCAGAGTTATTTAACTGTGTACTTGAATATCGCTCACCTAAACCACGAACATAAATAAACTTACCATCAACAAGTGTTAAACCTGTTACACGGCGTAGCGCTGCAGCAGCATCACTATCACCACTTCGTGAAATTTGCTCTGCACCCATAATATCAGCAACGAATGCTTGCTGTTTACGCTCTTCTAGAACAGCTGTTGCAGTGCCTTTTAAACGACTTGCACTAACAACAACTTCTTCAAGAACAGCTTCTTCGTCTGCTTCAGCTGCGTGTGCTGAGACACTCAAGCCGCATAAGATAGCTGCGCTTAGTGCTGTTAAGCTGAACTGTTTTGAATATTGTTTCATGTTTACCTCTATCTGAAATAAGTTACAGAAAGTTGTTTAAAGGTGCTAAACACGTTGTTTAGCACCTCGCTTACTGTGTTATTCCAGACCTACCGTCCAACCTTCAGTCCAGTTGTTATCAGCAGATACTGCACCAATGTGCGTTGTCGTATCGAAGAAACCGTCAATTGCTTTAACGTCTGTTGCTGTTGTTGTATCGATAGTAAAGATACCATTTACAACTTGCGTTTGACCTGTAGCAACTAAGTTACCTAATGTGTTTGTCCACCAGTTCTCAACGCTGAAATCTACACCACTTGGGTCTTTGAAGTTTTCAGAACATGCAATCACTGATGATTTAATCATTAAGGTGCCATCTTGAGCATTGTTCACTGTTTCACTTTCACCAGAAGCTGCACCTTCAATCTCAAGACATTCGCCCATGCCTTCAGGGCCCGTTACGATTGTGTTATAGATTTGTGCACCCGTACCTTCACGGAAGTACATACCTTCTGAGTCATCTTCACCGTCAAAGGTATTACCAATGATTGTTAAGTTAGCAATTGTTGGGTTTGACTTAGGCGTTTTAGACGGTGTAGTACCATCGTTGTCTGCTTCAATACCACGGTTTGCATCTGAGTTATCAGCTGCTTGCTTAACAAGAATATGCTGCATTTTACCTTGGAAACCATTGTCCCAGTCGATGCTGTCATCTTGAATGCTTGTTAGTACTAAGTACTTCGCTTGTACGTTACCACCGAAGAATTCAACACCGTCATCCGCGTTTTGGTGAACTTGTACATACTCAACAGTAGTACCAGAACCAACACCACCGAACGTAATACCGTTTAATTCGTTATCTGGTGCGATTTCGTAACCACCATTCATCACACGAACATAACGCAGCGTACCTGAGTTGTCCGTTGTATCAGTACCACCGAACACGGCACCTGACTCCACACCTTCAACTTGAAGTGCACAATCGCCTTCTGCTGGACACTTGTTCGATGGTGCATTACCAAGAAGAACTAAACCACCCCATTGGCCCGCAGCTGTAGTACCGCCCATAACATCTTGGCTTGAAGTGAACGAGATTGGCTCATCTTTAGTACCGTTAGCATTAATTTTTGAACCACGGCTAATTACTAAGTAATCATCACCTGTACGGCCATATACTGTTACGCCTGGCTCGATTGTTAAAGTAGCTGAATCTGCATTATCATCACCTACAAATACTGCACCGCTTAATGCGTAGTAGTTACCCGCAGTAAGTGTTAAATCTGCAGTAATGCGACCAGACACTTCACATGTTGTTGTGCTGCCATCAACTGGAGAAATTGACGTTGTACCTGATGGACAACCTGCTACTGCTGGTGGTGCAGTTACTTCACCGCCACCGTAACCAAATGCCCAACCTTCACGCCAGTCATCTGAGTCATTTAATGCACCAACAAAGTCAACTGTATCGAAGAACGCATCAACAGTATTTGCTACATCTTGGCCCGCGCCTAGTAATGGAGAACCTGCAATTGGTTGACCGTTTGCACCAAGCATTGGCTTGTCATTGATTACGTTACCAGATTGTGCTGTAAACCATGTTTCAAGCTCAAGTAACGTGTTGCCGCTACCATCAACTGGATTTTTGAAGTTTTCGCCATTAGTACACGACATAAACGTGTTTTGCATTAAGATAGTGCCATCGTTAGCGTTATTTACTGTTTCGCTAGCACCGTCTTCTGCACCTTCAATCTCTAAACACTCACCCATTTCATCAGAGCCAGTGATCACTGAGTTATAAAGGTGTAAACCTGTACCTTCACGAAGGTAGATACCTTCAGCATCATCTTCACCATCAAAGTTGTTACCGATGATTGTTAAGTTAGAGATGATTGGTAATGATTTTGGTTCTTTAGAAGGTGTGCTACCGTCGTTATCTGCTTCAATACCACGGTTTGCATCTGTTGAATCAGGATCTTGTTCAACATAAACGAATTGCATTTTACCTTGGTAACCATTGTCCCAGTCGATGCTATCGTCATCGATGCTTGTTAATACAACGTGCTTAAGGTTTACTGCACCACCGAAGAATTCAACACCATCATCTGAATTATTGTGAACTTGTAAGTATTCAACTGTAGTACCAGAACCAACAGCACCAAACGTAATACCATTTAGTTCGTTGTCTGGTGCAATTTCATAACCAGCGTTTTTAACAACAACATATTTTAATGTACCTGAATTATCTGTGTTATCCGTACCGCCAAATACAGCACCTGATTCAACACCTTCAACTTGAAGAGCACAATCGCCTTCAGCAGGACACTTATTAGAAATACCATTACCAAGAAGCACCATACCGCCCCATTGGCCTGCAGATGTTTCATCACCCACTACATCTTGCTTAGAAGTAAAGATGATAGGGTCGTTTTTAGTACCTGTAGCTTCAATTTTAGAGTCACGGCTAACAACTAGGTAATCAGAGCCGCTGTTACCGAATACGACCGCACCTGCTTCAATTGTTAATGTTGCACTGTCTGCTTTATCGTTACCAACAAATACTGCACCATCAAGTGCCCAGAATGCGTCTGTTGATAATGTTGTATCTTCTGTAATTACGCCTGAAAGAACTTGAACTGTTACATCACGACCTAATGCAGCAGATACTTCATTCGAAAGGCTTTGGCTGTATACACCTGGTAACTCTTCAGTTGTTGGTGGTGTAGTTGGGTTAGTAGGTGTAGTTGGTTGCTCAACTGTTTCGTCCACGTTGATGTTGATGTCACCACCGCCACAACCTGCTAAAGAGATTGCTGTAGCTACAAGACTAACCTTGAATAAGCCAGATAATTTCATTGTTCACTCCGTTAAGATAGATATTTAATTATTGTGTTAGCGCATAAACTCAAGTCACCGAAAAAGCACTAAAACTTAATGCTTTTGGGTCACTTGAGTTTTAAACTGCGACTACCTTACGGGAGCTGTATGACAAACTAGTTACACTTTAATAAACATAAAATGACAATATTAATTATTTAAAAAAGAGTAAGTTAGTAAATTTTAGGAACGGAAAAAAGCCGCCCGAAGGCAGCTTTGGTGTTGCGATTATAAATTAGTTCTTTTGTACGCTTACCTGTTGAATACGATTTAGAGTAAAGCGGTACGTAATGTTTCGGCGTGCACTTTTTCACGCTTCACATACTTGATCCATTGCTCAGCTAAACGCTGCGACTTTTTGTGTTTTTCCGCTTGCTCAAACGCTAAAATCGAGGCATCAAAGTTTTGTAAATTGTACTGCGCCATACCTAAGGCAACATACACATTTGATTCAAACTCTAAGCCGCCTTTATCTAGGGCTTTACGTGCTGCATCCGCTGCTTCTTCGTATTTTTCAAGATTAATACTTACCTCTGCAATACGTTGTTCGTACTGACCATGCGTTACTAAATCAGCGGCTTTTGCAAAATAAGCAAGTGACTTTTCACCCTCTTTTGCTTGTACCATTGCTTCTGCAACAAAGGCATAGTTTTTCGCTGATTTTTCAGCGACACCGTCTTGCATAGCTTTACTCATCACGTTCGCCGCTTTAAAAGCCAGGCCGTTGTATAAATAAACTTGCGATAATTGACGTAAATCTGATTTAGATTTCATGAAACCTTGTTGATATGCCGCTTCTAAAATCGCTAATTGCTTTTTCTCTGCGCCCGTTTCACCGTACATGCCACCTAACTGAACCCAGTACTCAGGCTTGTTGTAAAGCTTAACTAAACGCTCAAGTACCTCTACCACCTTGTCAGACTGGTTAAGTGAGTAGTACATAGCACGCTGTAAGATTAACCAGTTTTCTTTTGGCATTTCACCTTTGCTGTCGGCTTCTGCGATAGCAAGGTTAATGTTCTCAATGCCTTTTTGGTAATCTTTAAGCTGATAATATGCTTGTGACTTTAATACGTAATAAGTATCTGTTTTAGGCTTGTCGTTAATCACATCCCACTGCGCTAAATATTTGATTACCTTTTCGTAATCGCTATTAGCCATGGCAAGTTGCGCTAAGCTAAAGGTGGTGCTTACACGTAATGTTTCTGGAATCGCATCTTCGTTTACTACTTTTTCAAACGAGGCAATTGCTTTATCTAAGTCGTTTTCGTTGTAGTAAATAAAACCGTAGAAATTATGCATCATGGCAATTTCATACGAGTTCATGCTTGAAGAGCGCTCTTGAATACTATCGAGTGCTTCTAGCCCTGCTTTTGCATCACCATCATCAGCCAGCTTTTGTGCTCGTGCTAATTGGCTATACACTTTTTCACGCAGTGCAGGTACTCGTTTGGTTTTTTGCTCCTCAGCGTAAGCTGTAGCAAGTGTCACACCTGGTAACATGCTAACAACGCTTGGGACTACAAGGCTGCTTGTGAAAGCAGCCGCGCAAATCACGGCAACTTTTAAAGGTTTCATAATCGCATTCCTCTTTTCTAACCGTTAATTTGGAAAGAAATTTTGTTCTGTACGCCCGCTACTTCAACAGCTTCACCGTTAACAACGCGCGGTTTATATTTAAATTTAAGTGCTGCATCCATCGCAGCGCGGTCAAACAGTGACTCTGGTTCAGCTTTAATCACTTTCGGGTCACGAACTGTGCCTTGCTTGGTTACTGTAAACTCAACAATCACATAGCCTTCGATACCACGCGATAAAGCTCGGCGCGGGTAAACAGGCGCTACTTTTACAATCGGTAGGTATTCACCATCGCTTGATTCAAGGGCTAAGCCGCCAGCTAAGTTAACGTCGGCTTCAACACTGGCACCAAAGTCAAAGTTGGCATTACTCGCGTTAGGATCACTGTTTTGCATTTGCGGTGATTCCATTGGTGGAGGTGGCTCTTTTGGCGTTGGTGGCTTTTGCGGTTTACGTTCTTTCTTTTGCACTGTCTCTTCTTTTTTCAGACGAACAAAATCAAGTACGTTTCCTTTTACGGGCTCAGACATGGCCCCTTCACCACCGGTGATCAGTGCCTGCATGCCTAAAAACAGCATAACAGTCACGATACCAGCGATGATTAATGCAACTATATAACGCATTGCTCACATTCCTTATGATGCTTCTTGCGCAGCAATCGACACATCAAATGCGCCTGCAGCACGCGATGCATCCATTACTTTAATAAGTACATCGGTTGTGGCTTTCTTATCAGCTTGAATAACCACGCTACCTTGTGGGTTTTCAGCTTTTAAGCGCTCGATATTTGCTTGAACTGCACGAACATCTACTTGGCGTTTGTTGATCCAAATTTCACCTTTGTCAGAAATAGCAACTAAGATGTTGGCACGCTCTTTTTTCACTGCTGTTGCTGCTTCAGGGCGGTTTACATCAATACCGGCTTCTTTTACGAATGATGCTGTTACGATAAAGAAGATAAGCATGATGAAAACAACGTCTAGCATTGGCGTCATGTTGATTTCTTCAGCGTCGTCTTCTTGAAATAGGTTACCTAGTGGCGCTCTCATTGTTAGTCTCCTAGTGGGTGATGCTCACATCACCCTAAAATTCGTTTAGTGGTCTAAGACCATGTTGTCTTCAAGTAATTGCACTTCGCGTTTTGCACGACGTTGTAAGAACGTTGATGCGAAAACCCCTGAAAGTGCACCCACCATGCCGGCCATTGTTGGAATAGTGGCTTTAGACACCCCTGATGCCATCGAACGTGCACTGCCTGTGCCTGTGATTGCCATTACATCAAATACTTCGATCATGCCAGTTACGGTACCTAACAGACCTAAAAGTGGACATAACGCAACCATTACGTTGATTAGCGCAAGGTTATTATTTAGTTGCATGCCAGCGCGTGAAATCATCGCTTGGCGAATTTGCTCTGCGTTCCAGCTGTTACGCTCTGCTCTATTGCTCCAAGTGCTTTTTACGTCTTTCTTGTAGCGTTTAAAGCCACCAAAAAAATACATAAAACGCTCAAGTATCAATAACCACATCGCGAAGATGAGGACCCCGATGACCAAGAGAACTTGGCCACCTGTGTCGAGGAAATCACGTAGAGCATTGATTGCATCAATCAATAGCACCATGATTTATGCTCCTTTCTCGCTTCGCTCTGCGATGATACCTGCGCTTTGCTCTTGTAAAATCAACAGCATGTTTTTAGAGCGCGTGTTAAGAAGTGTGTATAAGAATACTGTAGGGATAGCAACAACCAGACCAAGTACCGTTGTTACAAGTGCCTGAGAAATACCACCCGCCATTAGTTTAGGGTCACCTGTACCGAACAAGGTAATTGCTTGGAAGGTGTTAATCATACCGGTTACCGTACCTAGTAGACCAAGTAGTGGTGCTACCACAGAGATAATCTTAATTAGCGTCAGGTTACGAGTAATTTTTGGCATTTCACGAATGATTGCTTCGCTTAATTTAAGCTCAAGCGTGTCGTACGCTACATCTGGGTACTGGTCTTTCACTTTCATTACGCGACCAAGTGGGTTGTCATCACGTGCCACTGTGTCTTTAAGCTGACGACGGATTTTGCTACCCATAATCATCAGAGATACAAAGCGCTCAAGTGCAATTAGTAAAGCGATTAAGCCAACACCTAAGATAATGTAACCAACTGTACCACCTTGGTGAACTTGCTCTTCTGTATCTGGTGCTTGAACTAAAAGACCTAAGATTGAACCACCTGTAGGGTCAAGCGCAAACGGTACAACACCTGAATTTGCTTGTTGTAAATCAGCAGCCGTTGCTGTGTAACGGCTGCTAGGCTGGCGCGTAAGCTGGCTGATTGTATTTGTAGCTGGTGTGTACTCTAGGTATTTACCATCAGCGATTAAGTTAAATGCACCAACGCGCACCACTTCTTTTTGTGCTTTGCTACCACCTTCGACGATAACATCTGTTGTAAAGCGAGATACTTTACCTTGCTCAGTCATTTCGCGTTGTAATTCAAACCATACTTTTTCGATATCATCGATAGAAGCAAGCTTTGACGTTGAACCCATTTTTTGTGCCAGCTCATCCATGAAGTTACTACGACCAGGAAGCTCTGCAGAAACAACTGACGTCATGAATTTATTGCTTGAATCACCCGCTACTTGTTGTAACACGCCGAATAGCTCTTTAAGTGAACCCATGCGGTTTGAAAGTGTGTCTGTTAAGTTAGCTAGCTTTACTTCGTTTTCTTCAAACTGAGTTTCTAAACGCTCTGATTCGTTAAGCATTGCAGTACGTTTTGCTTGTGTATCTTTAAGCATTTGTACTTGTTCGTTTTGACGCGCCATGAACTCTTGTTCACGTTGTTTATTTTCGGCGCTTTGCTGTGCTTTACCTTGCTCTAATGTTTTTAGTAATGAGTCTAAATCCATTGGCTCAGCCGCTAGGCTGCTACCAGCAAAACCAAGGCCAGCTGCAAACACGGCCATTTTTGTCATTTTCGTTAATAATTTCATCTCAAACCTCTTATTCAGCAGCGTGGACTGGCAGTGTTAACATATCTGGGGCAAGTTGCTTACGTGCAATGCGTAAACCTTTGTTGATTTGGCTGATTGCAGAATCTGGTAATTCAACAAACGATTTTGTTTGTGTATCCCAGCTACCTGCTTTTTTGCCGTCGCGTGTTAAATAAATAAGTTCTAAACGACCGATGCGTAAGAAATCTACTTCTCGCTCTTGGCCATCTACATTCAGTAATGATGTGTACGCTTCGATAGTGCGACCGTAATCTACTTCTACTTGATAAGCTTCAAGTAAGCGGCGGAATTTTTCACTTGAAGTGATGTCTGCGCGGTCCATCATTTCTTTTAATGATGCAATACGGTTGCTACGTTCTTCAGTTAAGAAAGGCACGTCTAGTGCAACGAATTGCTCAAGACCTGTGATCATACGCATCATTAACGGCGTGATTTGACGCTCAATAACCGATACCTGATCCATTGACTCGTTTAACGCGTCCATTTCTGCAATTTGGTTGTTTAATTGCTTAGTAAGTTGCGCGTTATAAACAGTTAAGCCGTCAATTTCTTTATTAAGGGCTTTGAATTGTTGTAAACGACCTTGCATTGAATCTGCAATCTTGTCGATTTTAGTTTGTGATTGCGCTGCAGATTTGTTTATCTCGCTGCTTTTATCAATTACTTTATCTAGATCGTTTGCATGTACTGCTGCAGATGCCGCTACAATACCTGCTAAAATCAGTGGTTTAACGCCTTTCATCGCATACACCTTTACTCGTTAAGTTAGCTTAATTTGCTAGTTGGGTTGTTTTATTGTGCGAAAGGATAACGATGAAAAATGACAAGCATGTTGCGCAAAAAATACAAAAATATGACAGCTGTAACAATTAGTTTATATTGCGCAAAGATAAGGCAAAAGTTGCAGGGTTTCGGGAACTAAATATGAGATGTTATTTGCTGATAAGTACTTTGCCAGTCTTGATAATTAACAGGAACAGCAGTAAATAGCCCTTTATTTTCAAGTACTAAAGACGGAAAGCCTTGAATTGGTAAGCTTCTCGCTTGGTTTATTTCGTCCATAAGTAATGAATTTATTTTTTCACTTTCTATTTCTTTAAGGAATGCGTTTTTTTCTAACCCTATTTGCTCAGCAAGGCTTGCAAGGGTGCTGATGTAAGATGGATTTTGTGCATCTAGGTAGTAGGCTTTTTGAATGGCATAAAGCATCTCTTGCTCTTTATTTTGCTGCCTTGCGACAAGCACTGCACGGCATGCTGGGTAAGTAGAACGGCGCGGTTGCGCGGTATGCCAAAACTCATGATTAAATGGTGTGCCAAGTTGCTGCTCAATGCGCTGCCATGTTTGCTGTAAAAACTGCTGCATTTCTTTTCGCATTGGCTCATCTGAATCAGGCGCAAGGCCACCCACTTTATATTCAATAGCAAGTTTGTCGCCAATGGCTGCTTGAAGCTTTAACCAAGTTTCTCTGAAGCCCCAGCACCAACTACACATTGGGTCATAAACATAAATTAGCTTTGCCATTTAATTAACCTCACTTAAACCTGATACAACTAGATTGCGCCCTTTTGCTTTGGCCTTATACAAGTTTTCATCAGCATGCTTAATTGCTTTACTAAATTGGCTTCCCCTTTCAAGGCTGGCAATACCAATACTGCAAGTTATAGATATAGATTGCCCAACATCATAGGGGATCTGTTTTTGAGCAACAAAAGCGCGCAACTTTTCAGCTACAGAGTGTGCAATTGTTAGCCCTGTTTTAGGTAGCAAAATAATAAACTCTTCGCCGCCATAGCGTGCTTTTATATCGGTTCCTCGCAGTTTATCGTGCAACATAGAAGTAAATGCAATAAGTACTTGATCACCAAAATCATGGCCATAACTATCGTTGAGTGACTTAAAATTATCTAAATCAATCAATAATACCGACATAGGTAAGTAGTTTGCCGCTTCAGCTTCAAGGCGGGGTTGAATATGTTCATAAATATAACGACGATTGGCAAGGCCAGTAAGTGGGTCGGTTAATGCATCGCGTTTTTCTATTAAGGTAATACCAGCAATTTTTTGATGGCTTTTTTGTCTAAAGTATTCGCTAATCGCAGCGAACAAAATTACTAAACTAAAGGACGCTAAAAAGCGTGAAGTTTCAACTTGCCCATAGTGTGCTTGACCAAAATTAGGGCTAAACAGCAGTGCAACTGCACTAGCATACATAATCCCAACCAACACACTGCCCACTTTTAACCCTAAGGTGACATAAGCCACAATAGGGTAAAACATTAGCCAATATAAAGCGGTATTCTCTTTACCGCCGGTGTACACTAAGGCCAGACAAAGCAATAAGATAATAGATAAAATAATGCAGCTAACAGGCACCAGAGCACCTGTGCGAAAGTAATACAGCATGCACAGCACGATGGTTACATCACTCACAACCAACATAATAGTTAATGGTAAAGCGTAAATTTGATAGTTAGATAACACCAACGAAGTGATTAAAACAATGGCAAAAAAAGCCATGGTGAATAAGGTGAAGGCACGGCGCTGTTTATCCGCCGTGTCGACACTGTTTAAAGTAATGGCATTAAGCCAGTTTTGATCCAAAATTGCAGTCTCTTAACAACTAAACTTTAAATTTGAGCACTAATTTTTCGAGCTCATAAAACTGTGCTTTTAATTTTGTACACTCGTTTAAGGTGTTATTCAGATTGCTCTGGCCTTGATTAGAAAGCTCGCTAATTGAGTGTATGTCACTGTCTAAACTTTGAATGACTTGGTTTTGCTCAGTCGTGGCATTTGCAACACTGTGGTTCACCTCATCAATTGACTCAATGGCACGAGTTACTTCAGCCATTTTATCGCCTGCTACATGTGCTTGTTCAACACTCTTTTCGCTATCACGAATACTTGCAGTCATTACTTCAACCGCAGACGCAGAGCCTTGTTGTAACTGAGAAATTGTGTCTTCGATTTCTTGCGTTGATTGCTGTGTACGATGCGCAAGTTGGCGTACTTCGTCGGCGACAACCGCAAAGCCTCGACCCGCTTCACCCGCACGGGCAGCTTCAATTGCGGCATTAAGGGCTAGTAAATTAGTTTGCTCACTAACCCCTTTGATCACTTCAAGCACTTGGCCGATGCTTACGGTGTGTGCATCTAAACTATTAATGGTTTTTTGCGCCTGCTCCATATTACGAGACAAGGCATTAATTGCCGTTAAATTATCAGCTAATGCAGATTGGCTTTGTAATGATTGGCTGTTAGCACTGGTTGCTAAGGTTGACGCATTACTTGCACTATTTGAGATTTCTACCGCACTCGATGTCAGTTCATTGATTGCAGTTGCTACGTTATCTGTACGCTTTGTTTGGTCAGCATACATGTCGAGCGTGCCTTGCGTTTGATTAACTAAACTCTCAACTAAGCGCTCAAGCTCAACGGTGGTATTTTTAACTTGCTCGATTGATGTATGAATCTTCTCGATGAACGCATTAAAGTAATGGCTCAACTCACCAAACTCGTCATTATTTTCAACTTCAAGACGACGGGTTAAATCCCCCTCGCCTTGTGCAATATCCTTAATTGCATCGTTCAAGCGCTGCATTGGGCGCATTAAGTAGCGAAGTAAAAACTGCATCATCAGTACAATCGCGACAATACCTAACAGCATATAAATAGCTGCCATATTTCTAAATGAGGCAACCGATGAATAAGCTATTTCCTCGTTAATAACTACACCTAAATACCAATCAACGTTTTGAATACCTTTAACCTTGGTAAACGATACTAATTTGTCTGAGTCATCAATTTGAACTTCAACGAACTCAGATTGAAGCGATAAGTCTTTGCCAAATAAGTCACGCATGTTTTTATCGATAAACTTCGTTTCTGGGTGGCTTAAAATATGCCCTTCGCTATCAAGTAAAAAGCCATAACCAAACCCTAAAAAGTCAATTTCGTTGACGATTTTGGTAATCGTTTTCATGTCGATGTCGGCACCCGCAACACCACTAAACACACCGTTTGCTTGCATTGGCGCTACAGCAGAAATAGTTAGTTCATTGGTAGTTACATCAATATAAGGGGCTGTAAACGCAGTACTGCTTTTATTTTCAACAAGTTTGTACCATGGACGTTTGGTAGCATCGTAATCGGGTGGTAAGACAACCGATTGATCATTCAATACAAAAGTGCCATCAGTGATGCCAATATAGGTATTTTTAAAATCACCTGCTTTGTCGGCTGTGTTTAGTTGTTTAAGTGTTAACTCTTTACTATCACCTAGCTGATAGGTGTCTGCGACAGACGAAACAATCGCTAATTTAGCGTTTAACCAGTTAGCTATATTTTGCGATACTGATTGAGAAATCTCTTGCAGAACAAGCGAAAGTTGTTCCTGTGTTTGACTGCGCATAGAGACGAAGTTATTGACGGTAAATAATCCGAGCACAATCACTAAAACCAGTGATGCAGCCGCAGTTACCTTGGTGGTAAATTTCAAAGTGCTTTTGGAGCTTTGCATGACAAACCTATTTGTTATTTTTTTCGTTGTTAGCACTTTTATATTTAACAAATTTAAAGCCATTTGTCTTATAAAATTAAGCTAAAACTAGGAAATCGTTACTTATAATTAAAGTACGCTTTCTTTATAAATCAATTACTTTATTAGCGGCAGCACATTCAACTTCTAAAGCCACATTAATAAAAAGCAGCAAAACACTCTTTGGAACGTTCCTATAAATTACCGCTTTAATCACCCCTGAATACGTATTCATTAAATCATTCTGTCATCTAATTTTGTTGGCTAAAGCAAAAAATGGCACAAAAAAACCCCGCAACTCTGTGCGGGGTTTTTATTAATAGTTATTTTTAGCTGATGCGTTTTTTCCAGCTATCTGCTAAACGTACAACGTTTAAGCCATACCAAGCGATAAATGCATAACAAATCACAGGTACAAAGAAGCTTTGTTGAATGTTTACTGTATCAGCTACCACACCTTGTACTAATGGTACTAAGGCGCCACCAACGATTGCTAAACATAACCAACCCGAACCTTTACTTGTGAGTGAACCTAGGCCTTCAATAGCAACAGAGAAAATAGTCGGGAACATGATTGAATTGAATAAACCAATCGCAAGTACTGAATAAAGCGCCACATCACCTTCAGTGAATATAGTCACTAACAGCAATACAATAACCATCATGGCATTAAAGAATAACGCTTTTGAAGGCGCAATCTTTTGCAATGCTGCAGAGCCAATGAAACGACCCACCATTGCACCGCCCCAATAATAAGCAATTAGGCTTGCCGCCGCATGCTCTTCAAGGCCAGCAATGTGCGCTTCGCCAAAGTAGTTTACTAAGAAGCTACCAATTGAAACCTCAGCACCGACGTAACAGAAGATACCTACAACACCCATCATTAAATGAGGTGCCTCAGCTAGGCTGTGACCTTTCGCTTTGCAGTCTTGCTCTTCTGTGTGCTCTGCAATCACGGGTAATTTAAAGAAGGCAAAAACCACAGCAATGGTTAGTAGTGCAGCTGCAAGCATGAGGTAAGGCACTTTGACAGATTCAGCGGTGGCCGCGTTTGCAGCTAGTGTGCCTGCTGTACCAAAGAATAAAATACCACCCACATATGGACCAACTGTGGTACCGAGTGAGTTAAGTGCTTGAGCTAAATTTAAACGTGACGACGCCGTTTTTTCAGGACCTAACGCCACAACGTACGGGTTAGCAGATACCTGTAATACGGTAATACCTGCCGCTAATACAAATAACGCACCTAAAAATAACCAGTACTCGTGTACTACAACCGCTGGGTAAAATAACATACAGCCAATTGATGCTACGACTAAGCCAGTTAGTACACCATTTTTGTAGCCCATTTTTTTAACCAACATACCCGCTGGTAGCGACACAATAAAGTAAGCACCAAAGAAACAAAACTGAACCAGCATTGCTTCTGTGTAGGTTAAATCGAATACCCCTTTTAAGCGCGGGATCAACACGTCATTTAAAACTGTAATAAAACCCCATAAAAAGAACAGGGTTGTCATTGCTGTCAGTGGTAGCAGGTAGTTTTTATTTTGCTGCGAACCATCGGCGACAAACGATTGGTTTGTATTTATTTCACTCACGTGGTTTTCACTCCGTTAACAAGTTACCTTTGATTCTACACATTGAAGTAAAAATAGCACAAAGATTTACTAGGAACGTTCCAATTTTTTTATTTCCTGCTATAGTTGCAAGATGTACACAGATTTATTAGTAACGCATGGCCACAGTTAACTTTAAAAGCCCTGATTTTCTTAAGCAGCATATTCAAGATACCCTTGCTTTTTATCACCCCCATTGTGTTGATCATTCAGCCTATGGCTTAGCTGGCTTTTATCAGTTTTTTAAAAATAATGGCGAGATTTACGATAAACATACTCGCCATTTAGTCTCGAGTACCCGCTTTGTTTTTAACTATGCAATGGCGTATATCGAATTCAAAGAGCCAGAATATTTAAGCCTCACTAAACATGGTTTAGCCCACCTTGAACATGCGCATAAACAAGCATCTGGTGGCTATGCTTGGCTTATTGAGCAAGATGATAACGGCAAAGTAACCGTGTTAGACGACACCAATCATTGCTACGGGCTTGCCTTTGTTATGCTTGCAAACGCAGTAGCCTTAAAAGCAGGGGTAAACGACTGCAAAAATACCCTTTCGCAAGTTTGGGATTTATTAGAGCAGCACTACTTTGAACCCCAGCATAATGCCTATTTAGATGAGCAAAATGCCGATTTTAGCTGTGCAGATGACTATCGCGGCCAAAATGCCAATATGCATTTATGCGAAGCCTTACTGATGTGTTTTGAAGCAACCAACGAGACCCGTTATTTAAAACGTGCTAAACAACTTGCCGAAACTTTCACAGTAAAACTGGCTGCACAGAGCCAACAGTTTGTCTGGGAACACTATTCTAAAAATTGGCAACTCGATTTAGATTACAACAAAGATGACCCGCAGCATTTATTTAGACCTTGGGGATTTCAACCAGGTCATCAAACTGAGTGGGCAAAACTGTTACTTATTTTAAACCGCCATATTGATGAACCTTGGCTGGTAACGCGCGCTAAAAGCCTGTTTGATGAAACCCTTAGGATTGCATGGGATCAGCAACATGGGGGCATTTTCTATGGCTTTGCACCAGATAAACAAATTTGTGATAGCGATAAATACTTTTGGGTGCAGGCCGAATCATTAGCCGCAGCAGCCCTACTCGCTGATGCCACAAATGACGAAAGCTATTGGCAATGGTACGAAAAAATTTGGCAATACAGTTGGCAACATATGGTAGATCACCAATATGGTGCGTGGTATCGCATTTTATCAGCACAAAACCAACCCTACAGTGACGAAAAATCGCCAGCAGGCAAAACCGACTACCATACTATGGGTGCCTGCTACGAAGTATTAAGAACCTTAACCTTGAGGAATGCATAATGAGTTTAGTGTGTTTTGGCGAAGCATTAATCGACTTTTTATCAGATGGTAAACAACCAGAGTCATTTACCAAATACGCAGGTGGCGCACCTGCCAATGTGGCTGTTGCAGCAGCAAAACTAGGCCTAAACACCAGCTTTTGCGGTATGCTAGGCGATGATATGTTCGGTCACTTTATTAAACAAGAGCTTGAGCAGCATGCGGTAAACACTGATTACTGTACATTCACCGATGCGGCTAAAACAGCATTGGCGTTTGTATCACTCGATGAAAATGGCGAACGCTCGTTTAGTTTTTATCGCCCACCAGCTGCCGATTTACTGTATCGAGTGGACGACTTTGAGAATGCAATGTTTGCAAATCACGCCATCATGCACGTATGCAGCAACAGTTTAACTGAGCACAATATCTATCAAACAACAATTTATGGTTTAACGCAGGCGAAAAAAGCAGGTGCAATTTGTAGCTTTGATATGAATCTGCGCGAAAACCTGTGGCCAAGTATGCGCCATACGCTTGATAGAATGTGGCATGTTATTTCTCTGGCAGATATCGTTAAACTCTCATTTGAAGAGCTTGAGTTTTTAAATCAAAGAAGCCATCAAGAAATGCCACTTGAGCATACTATTGATGCCATTTTAAAGGCCGGTGTAATCTGTTTGCTAGTTACCAATGGCGGCGAAGCAATCAGCTTTTATCACGCAGACTTTAAAGGTCAAGTTAGCCCACCAGCAACAAAAGTAGTTGATACCACAGCCGCAGGCGATGCGTTTATTGGCGGCATGCTGTCAAAGGTTGGTCAGCACTGTGAAAACAAACAAAGCTTTAAAGCGTTTTGCCAAACGCCAGAGAATATCGAACAAACCATTGCTTATGCAGCTAAAGCCGGCGCTTTTGCAGTAAGCCGCTATGGTGCATTTGCGTCTTTACCTAGCGCTGCCGATTTAGCCTAGAACTTTGTTTAGGTTGAGTAATAAGCCCAGTATAAAGTAGTTTATGCTGGGCTTCTTCGCTATTGCTCAGTTTTACATTTATCGATAATTGGTAAATACCTAAACACCTTCATGTTTGGATCGATCACCACATGATCCCCCGCTTTTAAAGCAATGCTAATCTCGCCATTCTCAACAGAATAAGTTTGCAACGAGCCGTTTATTTGCACCGGAACTGGCATAGGAAATGGCTTACCTTGCAAAGAGTCTTTGTTCCATTTCAGCGTCAAGCTGTTAGCTGATTGAATAACATCAAGTTCCGGTAATTGAGCCTGCTTTAAATACACATCAAACAGCCAGCTATAATCTTTCGCCGTTAAGCGGTTAACAATAGCAATAAACTCATCGGTATTTCGATATCGCGGTGAAATTGGGTAAGCTAATTGCTTGGTGTCGTTCACCCCATAAAGCAGCTCACGGGTGGCTTGCCAAAATAACTCATCACCAATTAACCAGCGTAAGGTATGTAAAGTCCAACTGCCTTTGCCATAAATATCAGGGTTGAATGCTTGATCTGAGGTTATGTCGCCATCAAGTACAATGGCTTTACAGTTTTTAAGCCCTAAATACGACTTATACATGCTGTGGTTATAGGCCGCTTCACCGAATTTATACAAGCTATAACTTGGCTGCATGTAACTGCCAAAGCCTTCGTGTAGCCATGCATCGTTGAGTTTTTCATGGGTCATTAAATTACCAAACCACTCATGAGCTAACTCATGCTGTAATAACCAATCATAACCGCCAGCATCACGCTTATATTTTTTACCATAAGCATTGATCGTTTGATGTTCCATACCTAAATGCGGTGTTTCAACAAAGCCCAGTTTGTCATTCCCCCATGGGTAAGGCCCTAAAAAGCGCTCAAAAAACGCGACTTGAGAACGCAAATCCTGCTCTATTAGCATCGACGCTTGCTGTGTGTGTTTAGCAAGTGCCCAAAATTCAATCGGAACCTCAGTGCCATTAATACTAGTATAACTACGCTCAATACGTTGATACGGGCCTATGTTCAGGGCAATGTTATAGTCGCTTGCAGGCACAGATAGCAGCCAATCAAATTGTTGTTTGTTTGCTCCGACTGGTTTTACGCTTTGCAATACCCCGTTGGTTACTGCACTTAAGCCATTTGGTACCGTGAGCCTTATGCGCATGCTATCGGCTTTGTCAGCAAAATGATCTTTACAAGGCCAGAATAAATCACAGCCTTCGCCCTGCACTGCGGTAGCTATCCACGGCTCGCCGCTTTCTGTTTCAGCAAATACAAACCCGCCATCCCAAGGCGCGTTTTTAGCAATATGGGGGTTGCCCTCATAGGCCACAGCAACACTTACTGTGCTACCCGCAGGGTATTGCTTACCTAAATCAATGTTTAGCACACCTGCATTGCGGGTATAGTTAAGTGTTTTATCGTCTGAGGTAATTGCAGTGATTAAAAATCGGCTATCAAGTTTTAGTTCAACAAATTGGCTTGCAGATAGCATTTTAAACTGCGTTTTCGACACCCCTTTAATGCGTTTATCATCAGGAAACACTTCAAGTGATAAGTCGTAAAATTGCACATCGCTTTTTAGTGCAACTGCCGATAATGGCTGACCAGTATCACCAACGCTTGGATCAAGTGGCAAAGGTTTAACACTACAGCCAGCTAGAATGGCGGTGATAGCAACGGCTGACACGCTTTTAAATAATTGAGTTACCTGCAAAACATCTACTCCATGTTGTTATTTGTATTATTAAAATATGACATAGGTTAAAAGTTTAAACTGTGCTTTGCGGTGAATAACTTGTTACAAAAATTCAATCCGTTTAAAACAGCAACATTGGTCAGAAAACAGCTTTCATGGTATGTTTTCTCCTAATTTTAGAAAAAGGAATTCATGCTATGAATAATAAGCTTCTTGCTGGGGGCGCGATTGCCATTGTTGCAGGTGCGTTGTTGTACTCACAAAATAAAGCCAGTGTTGATGTAGATTTACCTGAGCTTGCCTACGTACCTGCCGATACGGCAGTTTTTTATGGTCAACTTAAACCGTTTCCGTACAGTAAATACTTTGCGCTTATGCCAGATGCAATGAAAGGCACGAGCGATTTAACGCCCATCATTGCTGAGCTTAAAACAGTTGATGATAAGAATGCCCTATTCCTTGCATCACTGATGGAAAAATACCAGCAATCATTGAGCTCTTACGATGCCTTCAAATCGATATGGGGCTTTGGTGATGACTACAAAGGCATGATGTACGCGCAAGGTTTAATGCCGATTGTGCGTTTTCAGGTCGCTGATCAAAGCAGCATTATCAAAAGCATTAAACAATCTGCTGATGAAGCCGGTATTGCTTATACTACAGAAAACCTTGAAGGTGTAAGTTACACGCGCTTTGCGATTGAGCTTGAAGGCTTAGATAACTTCAACCTAATTGCATCAACTCACAATAATTGGGCTACCTTAACGCTGACCACTGCGCTTTCTAATGACCAAGACTTACGTATAGCCCTTGGCGTAGAAAAACCGGCTCAATCACTGGCTGAAACTAAAAAACTACCTGAGCTTATTAAAACTTTCTCACTTGATGGCAATTCGGTTGGCTTTGTTGATCATCAACGTATAGCCAATGCTGTAACAGGCAAAGAAGACTCTCGCTTACACCAGATGCTCAAAGAGCTACTTGATAAAGCCCAGCAAGCGAATGCGTTAGCAGCGATTTCAACTCCTGAGTGTCAAGATGATATTGCTGCCATTGCCGCTAAATGGCCTGCAACAGTATCTGGCACAACAAAAACCCGTATTACCGCCGACTACGCTGACTTTGACGTAAAAGCAGTATTGCAAAGCACAGATCAAGACTTACTAAATACCCTACAAGCTGTGCGTGGTTTTGTACCAAAACATACCACTGGGCTTGACGGGCAAATGATGAGTGTTGCTTATGGTATTGATGTAGCAAAAGTACTGCCACTAGCCAATACATTAACGGGTGCAATTAAGTCAGCTGAATTTAACTGTGGGCCAATTGTCGCACTACAAAATGAAATGCAAGAAGTAAGCACCGCAGGCCTTGCTATGATGTCGGGCTTTGCAAACGGCGTGCAAGGCATGAGTGTCAGCGTTCAAGATGCTGCATTTACTATCGATGACTACAATGGCCCACAAATAGACAAACTTGATGCCATCGTTACCCTATCGGCGACTGATGCCCATGGCTTGTATTCAATTGCGCAAGGTTTTGTGCCGCCGCTTGCTAACATAAAACTACCAGCCAATGGTGATGCAGTGTTGATCAATGAATACATTCCATCGCCTGTGCCACTTAACTTTGATATAAAAATGGCCCTTAAAGGCAATCATATTGTGATTTTTACGGGTGATAAGTCAGCGCAGATTGCCGAGACTTTAGAGTCGCAAAGTGTCACTAAAAATGGCTTTGTGAACATGGCATTCGACGTACAAAAAATCTTATTACCTTTGCTTGATACGATTGCTGCAACGGGTCAATTAAGTGATGAAGAAATGGCTGAGCTTGATTCGCTACGCGACCAACCTGTCGGTGTTTATTTTGCCACAGACATTACCGACAACGGCATCGGCCTTGAGAGTAACGTACAAATTACTAAAAAGTAATTTTGAGTTTAAATCTAAAAAGAGCGCTATTTAGCGCTCTTTTTTTGTTGCCATTTAAGTGAGTTGTTGGTGTCTCGACTATTACAGATGGTGTCGTTAGAACTCTCAATACCACCGAGTTTGGCAAGTCGGTCGTACAGTACAACATTGCAGGTTGCAGCTAGGTTCATACAGCCTATGGTTGGTACATAAACCACTTCATCACACCATTTCAGCACGTCTTTACTGACTGAGCCATCTTCAGGGCCAAACACATAAAATGCGTTTTCAGGGTGCTTAAATTCAGGCAGCGGCGTTGCACCTTCAACAAGCTCAATCACCACCGTTGTGGCACCTTCAGGCTTTGCTTGCTCAAGGCTTTCGACTTGCGTGAGCGGAATATGCTCAAGCACATTTTTAGTATCGGTATGGTACTTATTTGCACGTAAATAGCGGCTACCAGTAAAAAACACCTGCTTAGCGTTGTAACAACCCGCGGCACGTAATACCCCACCCACATTGGTTGGGCTTTTTGGATTTAACAAGCCAATGCTTGCTTTAAGGACGCTCATTAATCAATGTCTCTGGTTGGCCACTCGGCCACGTAAAGGTCGAAGTCATCTAGGTCTACATCACAGTCTTTCACTGTTTTGTCACGCACAGAAATACCCAGCTGATGCATCATGTCTTTACTGCCACCGTTCAGTAACGGGTGCCAAGACGCAAGGCCACGGCCTTCGTAAAGGCGACGGTAGCTACAGCTTTGCGGCATAAAAAAGATATCTTTGAGGTTTTCTTTAGTGAGCTTTACACATGAAGGCACCAAAGTTTGGCGGTTCGCATATTCGCTACACCCACAGGTGTCGTTGTCTAGGTATTGGCAAACGATATTAGTGAAAATGAGTTCTTCACCCTCGCGAAGTTGATCCGTTGCGGTAAATTCATCTTCGTCTTCACTGTCGATAAATGTGTTTAAACAACATTTACCACAGCCGTCACAAATAGCTTCCCATTCGGGTTGTGACATTTGCTCAAGCGAGCGCTTAAGCCAAAATTGATCTTCTAACATGGTATTACTCAAAGCCCCTAAACAGCGCGCATTCTAGCGTAAAGCCAGCATGCGCGCAAAGTTTAGCGTGTTTGAGCTATTACTTTTGCTCGTTAACCCAACGCTTAATTTTCTCTTCAAGAATTGGCATTGGTAATGCGCCATCAATCAGCACTTGCGTATGGAAAGCTTTAATGTCGAACTTATCGCCTAACTCTTTGCTCGCGTAGTCACGTAGTTCTTGAATTTTGAACTGACCTAACTTGTACGACAACGCTTGGCCCGGCCATGCAATGTAACGCTCAACTTCGGCGATAATGTCACTTTCGGCCATTGATGAGTTCGCCAACATATAATCAATACCTTGTTGACGTGTCCAACCCTTTGCATGGAAACCAGTATCAAGCACTAAGCGCATTGCACGTAATTGCTCATCTGATAAACGGCCGTACCACATGTAAGGGTCGGTGAATAAGCCAAGCTCTTTACCTAAACTTTCTGCATACAATGCCCAACCTTCTGCAAATACCGTGTAGCCACCGAATTTACGAAACAGCGGTAGTCCTTCAATTTCTTGTTGCAAGGCAATTTGAAAGTGGTGACCCGGTGCGGCTTCGTGGATAGACAAGGTTTCAAGCAAAAACTTAGGCTGTGCTTTTAGGTTAAAGGTATTGATATAGAAAATACCTGGGCGTGAGCCATCTGGCGCTGGCGACTGGTAAGATGCACCCGCAGCAGATTCAGCGCGGAAATCTTCAACTGCTTTTACAACGTATGGCGCTTTTGGCGCAATATCGAACATTTGCGGCAGCTTAGCATCAATCTTTTCTTTTACAGCTTCGTACGCGGCAATTAACTCTTCTGGCGTATCGTAGTAAAACTCATCTGAGGTTCTTAGGTGTTCAAAAAACGCTTTTAAATCGCCTTCAAAACCAACAGTCTCTTTGACTTTTTTCATCTCAGATAAAATACGCGATACTTCGCTTAAGCCAATGTCATGAATTTCATCGGCGTTTAGGCTAAGCGTTGTATGCTGTTTAATTTGATACTCATACCATGCTTTACCATTTGGTAGGTCGCTGTAACCAATGCTTTCACGGGCATTTGGAATATATTCATTCGCTAAAAAGTCAGCCATTTTTTGATACGCAGGAACTAAACGCTCGCTGATCATCGCCGTGTACGCGCTTGTTAGCTGTGCTTTTTGCTCGTCGCTGAAAGACTCAGGTAACTGAGCAATTGGCCCCCAGAATAATGACTCTTCTGGTTTTTCTACAATATGAGTTTGAAATTGCGGTAATAGTTTTTCAGCAAGCGGCTTAGGAAGAACCACTTTGTCTTTCATGCCTTGGCGCATTGATTGCTCAACACTGTCTAACCACGCGATAAAACCGTCAGCACGTTTTTCAAATGCTTGATAATCTTCAACCGTGTTAAAAGGCTGTGCACTTTGCCCAGAGCCTAACGCAGCAAAGGTATTGTGCGCCCCGCCCATTTGATTAATTGGCATTAAGTAACTTGGAAATTGAGCACCTTCAATCGCAAGGTCTAAATCGCGAGCTAGAATTTCGTAGCTCAATAATGACTGACCCTTTAATTGCGCTTTGTCGATATTTGCTAATTTATTTTGGTATTCTTTAACAAAATTAAGCCGCTCTTCGCGGTTAGCTTTACTAATGGGTGCAATAAATTGATCGTTAAATTCGCTACGGCCAATGTAAGTGCCGCTAACAGGGCTAAACTTTAAGCCTGCTTCAAAGTAATCTGCTAGTAATGTATCAAGTTGCTCTGTGGCTGACGTTGCGCTTGGTGCTTGTTTGCTTACTGCCTGCGTTGTTTTTTCGTTGCTTGGCGTTGATTCATTACAACCAAGTAATGCAAACATCACTGCCGAACTAAGTAGTGCTAGTTTTACGTTTTTCATTCTTTCCCTGCCCTTATATTAAGTACGCGTAAATTATGAGGGTTTAGTTCCCTATTTAGCAAGTATCGCTGCAACTTATCGCAGTTTATTTACACTTTGTAAGCTGATTGCTAGAGTGGCGGCTCGACTTACCAATTTTGAATAAAAATGAAAAAGACAGCTCTTGCTATTAGCCTAGGCCTAGCTTGCCTAACCTCTTTAAATACCTACGCAACAACCTACTTATCGGCAAAAGCCATGGTAGATGTAAATTCAGGTAAACTGATTAAATCACCACTTATTAGTATAGATAATGGTCAAATTACAGCTGTGCAAAGCAATAAACAGCCAAACTTAAAAGACGGCGATAAGCACATTCAATTACCAGAACTGACTTTGCTGCCGGGTTTAATGGATATGCATGTGCATTTAACGAGCGATCCTACCGTGCCGCGCAGTGAGCGAATTGGTCAATCGATTCCGCGTAAAGCAATTAAAGCTGCACACTTTGCCGAAAAAACACTGTATGCAGGTTTTACAACGCTGCGTAACTTAGGCGCAGAAGGCTACAGCGTGATTGCAGTACGCGATGGCATTAATGCAGGCGATATTGTTGGCCCGCGTATTTGGGCGGCTGGCCCGTCTTTAGGTGTTACTGGCGGTCACTGTGATAACAACCGTTTACCACCAGAAATGAAATACACCGCCGAAGGTGTTGCTGATGGCCCATGGGCAGTGCGCGCTAAAGTACGGGAAAACATTAAGTACGGTGCCAATGCTATTAAGTTTTGCGCTACAGGCGGGGTATTTTCAAAAGGCACAAAAGTCGGTATTCAACAATATAGCCAAGATGAAATGAACGCCATTGTTGACGAAGCTCATTTACGTGGCCTAACCGTTGCAGCCCATGCGCACGGTACCAGTGGTATTAAAGCGGCCATTGTTGCCGGTGTAGACAGTGTTGAGCACGTTAGCTTTGTTGATGACGAAGCCATTAAACTTGCGAAAAAACACGGCACTTGGTTTTCAATGGATATTTACAACACTGAGTACACCCTTGCCTTTGGTGAACAAAATGGGGTTGCAGAAGAAAACCTCAATAAAGAACGCCAAGTATCTAAAAAGCAACGTGATAGCTTTAGCCGCGCAGTAAAAGCAGGTGTAAACATGGTATTTGGTACCGATGCAGCGATTTACCCTCATGGCGATAACGCAAAGCAGTTTTCGCGTATGGTTGAATTTGGTATGACACCGCTGCAAGCATTGCAGTCTGCCACCATCAATAGTGCCAAACTACTTAAAGCTGATAATCAACTTGGGCAAATCAAAAACGGTTTCTTAGCCGATATTATCGCCGTTAAAGGCAACCCGCTTGAAAACATTGCAGTACTTGAAGATGTACAATTTGTAATGAAAGACGGTAAAGTTTTTAAATAAGCCACAATGTTGGCTTTGCACTTGCAAAGCCAACCACACCTCATGTAACCATTTTGAAAACAAATTTACCAACAAAAAACACACCCGTTAAAAAAATGTATCTAGGTTAAAAAAATACTCATAATGGTTAAATAAAACTTGAAATGAAAATGTCTCGCATTATCATTGCCGAAAAATTTCGACAATTACCTATAATCATGACATATAAATATTCAATTTTAGCCCTAGCCTGCTTAAGCGCATTCAATGCAAACGCCAACGATTTAGACTCAGTTGAACGTATTACCGTTTACGACAAACAAAACCGTGTGGTACTTGAATCTGGCCTTGCCACAAAGTCAAATATGACCCTAATGGAAACACCTGCACCTGTTGTAGTTGTTGATCAAGAGCTTATCAACTCGCAAGGCGCAACTAACTTACAAGACTTAGTGCGTAACATCAGTGGTGTAACCCAAGCCGGTAACAACTACGGTATTGGTGATAACTTAGTGATCCGCGGTTTAGGTGCAAACTATACTTACGATGGCATGTACGGCGGTGCAGGCCTAGGTAACACCTTTAACCCTACACGCTCAATGACCAATGTTGAATCTGTAGAAGTACTTAAAGGCCCTGCAACAGGTTTATATGGTATGGGTAGCGCAGGTGGTGTTATCAACCTTATTGAAAAGAAACCACAATTTACTGAAAAACACACGGTAAATGCAGAACTTGGTCAATGGGATAGCTACTCATTAGGCTTTGATAGCACAGCAGCATTAACCGACAACCTTGCTTATCGCGTTAACGCAAAAACCGCTCGCAGCGATGGCTACCGCGACTTAAAAGACGACCGTGATGAAATTTATGGCGCGTTAAAATACGTATTAAGCGACAAACAAGACATCATGATTTCTGCCGCTTATATTAAAGATGCCATTGCCGTTGACTCAATTGGCCACCCTATTCGTATTTTTAACAGCGACTCAGTGAATGGCAAAACCGCAGGTGAAGTAACCGCCGCCGATTTAATTAACGACGCAACTGCACAAGGCCTGCAACTAACCGAACAGCAACGCCAACAATTAGCTGACTCACTGGCAGCAAATGATGGCCTAACACCTTACACTTTTGGTCATAACGGTATCATCTCGCCAATGGCGAATGACAACGAAGGCGAAGAGCTGCGCTTTAAGTTAACCCATAACTACTTTATTACTGATAATTTATTTTTAAATCAGCAACTTCAATACCGTAATTACGAATCGAGCTTTGCCCGCCAAACGGGTGCTTATAACTATGTTTATTGGAACCGTAATGGCGTGATCAATGCCGACCCGCGCGCTCCTTTAGTGGTTGATGACGTACTTTACCCATTTGCAGCGCGTCGCCAAGAATACCGCCAAGTAGAGGCTGACGAAAAATCATGGCAATACTTTGCTGACTTACGTTATGACTTTAGCTTTGCCGGAATCGATAACGAACTACTTGTAAACGCCAACTACGAAGACCGCGATATTCGTTTTAAACAATACTCAATTTACGATGCCGACAAGGTCATTAAAAACAAAGATGGAGAGGTTATTTACCAAGGTCAATTACCTTACATTTTTGATATTCGTAACCCGAACTGGGGCGAAGGCAGCTTTTACGACTACGATCCGCTAAAAACCAGCGATTACAACAAAAAGGTTCAAGCTTGGGGTGTGGGTATTCAACATGTTGCCTATATTCACGACACTTTCACAACCCGTGTAGGTGTTGCGTTTAACCGTATTAAACAAAGCTACGAACACTTTGGTGTTGATGCGCGCTACCGCGCTAGTGCCGCCGAGCCAACACCAGAAGCAGATACATCAGACAGCGGTATGACCTACAACCTAGGTGCAACCTACAAACTTAGCGATGATATCTCGTTCTTTGTAAACCACTCTAAAGGCCGTACTGCCTACAGCGTACTTGGTAGTGTATCGGGTAACGAAGCAGACCGCGATGACGCCGAGTCAGTCAGTAACGACATTGGTATGCGTGTAAAAGCCTTTGACGATCAACTACTAGCCTCACTTGTGGTATTTGATAGTGCTCGTACCAACCTTGAGTATGCCAACCCAGAGTACGAAGCCGGTGTATCTGATGCCTCAGTACCAAAAAGCTTTTACGATGGGGAAGAGCAAACCAAAGGTGTTGAGCTTGATTTAAATGCCGATTTAAACGAGCAGTGGAAACTTAACGTAAACGCGGTGTATCAAGACGCCCGCGATAAGAAAAACCCTAACTCATCATCTTTCGATACTCGTCAAAAAGGTGTGCCTTATGTAACAGCAAGCAGCTGGTTAAGCTATGACGCTAAATGGTTTAATTTAGCCGAACCACTGACAATTAGCGCAGGCGTACAGTATGTTGATGACCGCAGCACAAACTCAACCTCGTTTGGTATTCCTGATGGCTACGTACCGAGCTACACGGTTTACGACGCCGCAATTCAATACCAAACAGATGATTGGAAACTACAGTTAAACCTAAATAACTTGTTTAACAAAACCTATTATTCAAAAGCAATGTTCTTAGGCGGAATGCCAGGAGAAGAACGTAATGCTAAATTAACTTTTAGCTACACACTTTAATTGTGAATTGATAGCAAAAAGCGCGGCTTAGTTAAGCCGCGCTTTTTTGTTTTGTTTAATGAGAGCGAGTTTGAGTAGTGGCTTTCTTTTGGACATGACTGAGTCAGAGTATTTATTCTGTAACGTCGTTTTAGGCGGAAAATTACAGTTGGCTAAAATGTATGAGGAACGAACTACAGCCAACTATAATTTGTACAACTTGAAAACCCTTGTTATGCTTATATGCTTCAACCAAGTAAGAAAATGCTAGTTAATCAATGGCTAGGGGGCTTGGCTTTACCCTTGATTGCACCAGAATTATTTACTTGGAATTCTTCATATTTAATCCTTTCTTCTTCCTTAAGACCAAACATTGGGATTTTAACAATTCCATTTCTGACCTCACTTAAAGGAACAAGAGGTAAATAACCAATATTACCACTCTCATCAATGTACTTGACTTTTGCAAAAACTCGTCCACAAGCAGCTGGAAACCTACCTTTGCCAACTAATTCCAAATCAAATTTAATGACACTTCTGTCAGCTGGATTAAGAATTATTTCAGGCTGAAGGCTATGAGTACTTTCTTTGTTGAATTCATAAATCAATTTATATTTAGCATCTGACTTAAAAGAACCAGAAGGCATAGATGCACATGCTCCTTGAATATGCTTAATATCTATTCGTTCAAATACAAACTTCTTAGCACCTTTATAGCTTACTTTTATCTCAAGTAAGTTGCTGATTCCTTCCTTAAGTCTTGGAATCTCTTTGCCTGTTATCGAATCCTTTATTTTTAAAGAAATTAATAACGGCTCAGAAAATTCTTCAGTTGAATAATCAGAATAAATCTGTTTAATTTCTTTAAAAAACAAAGTAACGGACAACAAAATAGAAACTATAACAGCTAAAGCTGCTAACTTATTGTTTTTATTTTTATTTTTAGTTTTCTTTTTAACCAATTTATTTAGTCCTATTTAGTTGGTATCGCAATACTTATGTTTACGACTTTTATATTTTTGTCCCCCAACCATCGAATAGCTTTTGCCACTCTCTTTAAAGTTGACTCTTTATCTTCTGGGAGGCTAGTTACTACTTTTGCTATAAACAATTTAGGTTTCTGGCAGTTTGCCATTTGATTTGCGGATTCTACTGCCGTCATAAAACTACTACTCTTCCCCCCCAATTGAGCAATATCAATTTTATTCTGCAATTTATTAAGATACATAAGTACCACGTCTGTACCGTGTTGATGGAAATCCTCAAGGCCCTCTCCAGTGAAGTCCTTGTATTCTGCTATCAACCCTTTTATAGCTGGGTGTTCTTTATCTACCCCGCTATCAACAAAACCTATCCCACAGACGGAATTATCGTCTGTAGCAGAAGAAGCTTTAACACTTAGGGGGACCAATATAATAAATATAATTATTGTGATAAATAAATCGCGCATTACTATCCTTTTAACATAACGCCTCGCTATACCGGTGAAAATAACAGGCTAAAATTAGCGATGAAGGAGCTCACCCCTGCTGTTTTGCATCCTTTGGTTTTAGCGCTTATTACATGTTTATTTTGCCACACTTTTTATAGCTTTTGTTAAGTAACCTAACTCCAATTGGTCTGCCGGAATACAATTTAACCTCTTTGTTTTAATAGGTTTTAAATTAAAGAAGTTGGTTAGCGAGTTCGCAGCGCCTCCGATCGCAGCTATAATTGGACTTTCACTTGCTAAATATGACAATGAGCCTCCTTTTACAAAACTAGATAAAAGCGTATTTAAACTAGGAGAGCCAAGAACCATGTCAAGATCATTGAAGCGTAAATTATTACCCCACTTAGACTTAGACGCTTTTAATAATTCAGCAACTACTTTATCAATATCAGACATTGCCAAATTAAGAGAATATTCAGAATTCAGGCCATCTCGTGCGACAAATGTTGTTAATTTATCTATAGAAAGCTTAAATTCAATAAACAGCTCTTGATTAGCATGTTTAAAATCTATGATTTTCTTGATTGATATATTAGGGGTAGGAGTAGGTAATTTTTTATGCAATTCCATTTGGATTGCATGTATATCGATAGAGTCTGCATCATTAAATGAAAGTTCTCTAAAAGATTGTTGTGGTGTCCACAATACATCACTATATTTGCTTTTTGCGTACTGAAGTGATTTGACTTGAGAATCCAAAAACACTTCTAGCCAATTATTACTTTCTGTAACTTTCATACTGTATGCGTAATCATCAACATATAGTTTATGTGTATTTACTGGGATTTCGAGATTATGTTTTATTAGTAAAGATGCTTCTTCCAGAATCATTTCATCTTTACTTCTTTTCCATTTGGCTATATTAGGTGCAACTGGCTGGATTATGTAATCCCAGTACAAACAAAAGAACCTTAACTGATCAGGTCTTATCTGCACATGAGGAATATACGTATTATTACCTTCCTTTACAAAGTCAGGACAAAAAATCAACCCTCTACTTTTTACCATTTCAACCCTTAAAATTAGCTCCGAACCAGATAAACATGTAATACCCTTTAAGGTGAGGGCAACTCTACCACAAAACTTGACCATACCTCCGTAAACATTATGCCCAACGATGGAAAGAAAAAATGCCATGCGTTGGTAATCACTATTAAATACTTTGTTAGGTATCCACTAGCTCATGAGTAGAGATGGTCACCAGCATGTCATGTTCCCTGAGTGGAGCTGATCTGTGTTCACGCTCTGTAAGGATTGTTAAATCAAAATCAATTGCAAGCTTTTTCCCTAAAGCAAAGAAGGACTTTGATAAGTCTGCATGTAGTTTTCCCAAATTTGGAGAGTCATCTTTTACAACAAGTAGCAAGTCGCAATCTTTTGGGTTATTGCTTCTAAAAAATGAACCGAATCCAAATACATTAAGCAGGTTGCTGTTTTTTGTATGGATAAATTGGATTTCCTTTATCATCTCGTTGGTGATACAGCCAAAAATCATTTTTCCACAAAGCCCCTGTTATTTCACTTGAATTGAAAAGCCCAATATTATTTGACAAGCAAAGTTGCTTGGCTTCTCGAGTATAACCATTCCAATTACCACCAACCGATATGAAATTTACTTCGGGAAACTCTTGCATAACTCTGTGTACTAAAGACTCCCCAAGAGCATACTCATCTAAGCAAATTAACGTAATAGAACGACCCTCTTTTCTGTCGAACTCCATAATTAAATCATCACGACGAGAATAGCGAACAACATTACCATGAGATTGGATTGCAGACTCTAGCCATGCAATTCGACTGTATGATACACCCCATGAATTAGAACCGTTTGACATTATGAAAACACCTCTACAAATTCAGTTGGAAAAAGTAGATAAGAATCTAGCCGTTCATACACGTGCTTTTCGTACGACTCTACATGCACACGAAATTTTTCTATGGCTTTTATAGTAGTAACTTCTTCTATGAGATCTTCATTTGCATCAATAAGGTTTAATATCTTTCTATTATTGGGGAGGATACTATCGATTCTTCTTAGTTCCCACACAAGAAATGCATTTGAACTAGGATCTGACTGAGCAACGTCACTTGAGGGGCCTACCGCATCAAATATCGCTTTATTCTTAGCGATTAATCGAGCTATTGCAACTTGTAGTTTTGCGAAGTTATCAAACTTCGCTGCTTTACCTGCGCTGCTAATTTTCGCTTCATGATTTCTCTTCCATTCATGAAGCATATCAACCGTATAAGTACCCTCTGGAGCTTTATCGATATGAGTGTGATGAGTCGGGCATAACAGAATTAAATTATCATATGTATCAGCACCACCCTCTGGTGTTCCTCGAGCAGCAGTAGGTTTACTCCCAATAACATGGGCCATTTCTCCTACGACATAACTTCCTGACCCAACCAGAGAAGTTAAGTCTTCATTGCAATCCGGCATTGAGCAACGCCCACCAGCTCTACCCCATAGAATTTTTGTATCAACTGAACCAATTGCCACTTTATTACTTTCCTTGTAACTTTTTAAAAACCGAACATGTTTATAGCGAGCTAATGGCGCGTTTTTATACCACAGCGTAGCTCGTTTTTCTTATTAGATTATTTTTAACAAACTTGTTAACTAATTGCCAGTGTTATTAAAATTTAGGAGTTCTCGGCTTTACCTCAGGATAAAAACGATCGATTGGGTCGTTTTCTAACTATGCAAGTAAAAAACTTTGACGAAATAGAGATACAATTGTGAACGGCCGAAGTTCGCTCTTTTGAGAAATTCGCCTAAACACGTTTTAAGGCAATAACGAGTTACAATACACTACTTTGAGCATACGAAAAACTGTCAGATTCAATTGATTACTCGACCAAACCTGACAGCGTTAACTGACTCAGCTTAAAGCGTCATTACAATTCGACCAGTGATGTCGCCTTTTAGCATATCGTCAAAAATATCGTTGATATCTTCTAGGCGTTTTTCTTCAATAATGGCTTTAACTTTCCCTTTTGCTGCAAAGTCGAGGCATTCTTGTAAGTCTTTACGCGTACCAACGATTGAGCCAACAACAGACACTCCATTTAATACGGTATCGAAAATTGGCAGTGGCATATCTTCCGGTGGCAAACCTACAAGCACGCATTTACCGCCACGGCGTACGCTTTTATAAGCTTGCTCAAAACCGGGTTTTGATACGGCCGTACACACAACGCCATGTGCCCCGCCTACTTGTTCAAAAATGGTTTCTGAAGGCACTTGCTTCATAAAGTCTATGGTGATGTCTGCGCCAAGCTCTTTGGCTAGTGCCAATTTGCTCTCGCCGGTATCAACGGCAATTACATTAAAACCCATTGCTTTCGCGTATTGCACTGCTAAGTGCCCAAGGCCTCCAACACCAACAATTGCAACCCAGTCGCCCGCTTTGGCATCAGTCACTTTAAGCGCTTTATAGGTTGTAACCCCCGCACAAAATAGTGGTGCGGCTTCTGCAAAGCCTAATCCTTCAGGAATTTTAACCACGTAATCACCATGGGCTACACAGTACTCGGCGTAACCACCATCGACTGAATAACCTGTGTTGTGCTGCTCAAGGCATAAAGTTTCTTTACCTTCTAAACAAAACTCACAATGACCACAGGCGCTGTATAACCAAGGAACACCAACACGATCTCCCATTGATAAGTGTTTAATGTTTGCGCCTACTTTTTCGATAGTACCTACCCCTTCATGGCCCGGTACTAATGGCATTTTAGGTTTGACTGGCCAATCTCCATGACAAGCATGTAAATCTGTATGGCACACTCCACACGCGGCAATTTTAACTAGCACATCGTTAATTCCCACCTCAGGGCATGGGATATCTTCGATTGTTAATTTACCTTTGTACTCTTTATTTACTGCAGCTTTCATAACGTTCCTCCATGGTATTATTGGATTTCAGCCTATACGATAAACTTATTAACTGTCACTATTATTGATCCACATCAAATAGCTAATCACTGCGGCATTTAATTAAACTACACTTTAAATTCAATAACTTAAAACTAAATAATGGCGTATCTACACTTTAGTAGTAGCAGATTGCATAGTGGCTATTTCTTTTAGTTATACCCCGAGCGTGCTAGCATTTAATTTCTGAAATTTTTGAATACTAAAAATTATGAGCCTATCTGAAAAAAACTTAGCTTTTGTTATGCACTGCGGTGAAATGGGTAGCCGTTGGGGCTTTAACCGCACCATTGGTCAAATGTGTGGATTATTAACCATTACTAAAGAGCCAATGACCGCCAATGAAATTGCCGATACCTTAAGTATCTCGCGCGGAAACGTAAGTATGGGTATTAAAGAGCTACAGTCTTGGCGCTTAATTAAAGTGCATCATATTCCGGGTGACCGCAAAGAATACTACGGCCCTGCTGGCAGCATTTGGGATATGGCCAACCGCGTATTCGAAGAGCGTAAAAAGCGCGAGATAGACCCTACCCTTAGCCTGCTTCGCGATAACATTTTAGAAGAAGCCCACAATGATGATGAACGCTTTGCTCAGCAGCAAATGCAAGAAATTCACGACCTGCTCGAAACTGTAACTAAATGGTCTGCAGAGCTACAACGCTTAAGCCCTGAACAACTTCAAAGCCTAATGAAACTAGGCTCTGGCATTGGCAAGGTTCTTGATTTTAAAGACAAGATTTTGAAAAAGCCGGGGAAGAGTGAGTAAGTTAGCGAGTTGCTAAGGGAAAGTTTGTAGGAGGCGTTTCAACGCCGAACATCTAAAGTTCACGGCTGAAGCCGTTCCTACAAAAAATGTTCAAGATTGTGTCGCCATAAATAACGACCTACACCAATCCCCCTCGGTGTAGGAGATGTATGGACTCCTCCCCCAAATAGGGTGAGTACGGTATAAAGAGATTGGACAATTACTTTTACCAATAAGGAATCCATACATGTCAAAATTTAACCTAATTAGCATCGACTTGGCAAAAAATGTTTTTCAAGTCGGTAAGTTTTTTCATCAAAAACTTCAAAGTAATAAAGCGGTGGGCAGAAAAGAGCTACTGACCATACTCACTACGTCACCTCGCTGTAAAGTTGTTATGGAATCATGTGGTGGTGCTCATTATTGGGCACGCAAAGCACGTAGTGTTGGTCATGAAGTCGTGATTCTAGATCCTCGATTTGTCAAAGCATTTAGAGTTGGCCAGAAAACAGATGCAAATGATGTCATTGCAATAGCTGCCGCTTCTTTCTCACCTAATGTCCGCCCGTGTAAATCACTGACGCAAGCACAGCAAAGCTTACAGTCAATAGAGCGAATGCGCGCCTTAGCTGAAAAGCAGAAACGACAGCTGGCTAATCAAATCAGAGGCCTGTTACTTGAGTTTGGGATTGTAATCAAGCAATCAGAATGCGCGTTTAGGCAAGCTATTCCTGAGATTCTAGAGGATAGCGATAATGGGTTAACCGCTGGTTTAAGGCAGTGTCTAGCTCAGTGCTATGAATTATTTAAAGCGCAATCAACATTAAAAGAAACATTAAATGAGTTACTGACAGGTTTGGTAAAACAAGATGAGCAATGTGAACGCTTACTGGAACTTGAGGGTGTCGGGCCTATCACAGCGGTTGGTTTATTAATAAGCTTAAGTGACACAACCCATTTTACGAGCGGACGCAATGCGGCAGCCAATGTTGGTGTCACCCCTCGCCAACACTCAAGTGGTGGAAAAGTGCGAATAGGTCATATAGCCAAATACCGTGGCGAGATAACATTACGCAGCCACTTGTTTCTGGGAGCCAGAGCGGTCATCAGTCAGCTAAAGCATCGAGAACCAAAAACGAAAAAAGAACAATGGCTCAAAGCATTAGTTGAAAGACGGGGTGTGAAGTGTGCCGCCATTGCATTAGCAAATAAAACAGTTAGGACGGCGTATGCCATGCTGAAAAAGGGCACGAGTTATGAACCCAGTTTATTAGCCAATTAATATTTAGCCTTCAATAACAGAAACAACAGTATTGACCAAGAACCTGCGTTAAGCGGTTAGACCCACCCTTGATAGCCTGTAAAGTGCCTGGGTGTTAAAACACCGAGTAGGAGAAGAGGCACAAGGGCGCGAATACATCAAAGGGCCGAGGTAGCTCCTCATTATGAGCCCGCATATAAGCACGCAGTCTGACAAAATTAACGAAGGGTATTGTGCAATAGGAGGAGTCCATATAAGGCGTTTTAACGCCGAACATGTAGCTAAAAATAAGGATAGTCATGTGAACAAGCTTCTTTTGATAATCAGTATTGTATTAATTTTGGCAGGCATACTTCTGTTCTTATATGACTTTTTACCTGCCGGAGTTGCTAACAAAGAAGACTCTTATATAAAAATAGTGTCGAGTGATACCTTTTCGATTTTAAACTATAGACTGCATTTATTGATTACGGGTGTTGGGCTCTTAATACTATACAAACTTAAATTATTTTAGCTTTTAAAAGGTCACTATGACTGCCAAACCAATTTTAGAAAAACACTTTTATCATGATGGCAGAGGACCTGAACTACAGAAGGTTATTTGGCAAAGAAATGGTAAAGACCTTTTAGGCTTTGAGTACTTCAATCCCGATGATGAATATTCATTAGCTAACCTTAAGCATATAAAATTAGATAACGTAAAAGCATATTCAATGGCAACGGATGATGTTCATGACTGTATTCTAGCGAATACAAAGTGTGTGGCGGCCATATTTGAAGTGCTTAATTCGAATTGGCTACTATCATTCAATCAAGACGAAATCGCTGGGTGTAAGCATTTTCAAATAATGTTTTATGATGAGATTTATGACGTTGTTTGTAAAAGTGTAATCACAGGAAAAGGAAACCTGGCGTTTTAACCCTGATAAGTTTGTAAGTTTGTAGGAGGCGTTTTAACGCCGAATAAGTTAGCAAGTTGCTCGGGTAAAACTTGTAGCTTTACCCTTGGTGCTTGCTAACTTTTATTACTCAATTACTTAATCGCTGGGTAACCGATGCGATCTGATAAGTAACCAACACTGGTTGCAAAGTAATACGAGCGATTCCAGTGCATAAGTGCTTTATAGTTATCGTAGGCTAGATACATACGGCCGTTTACGTCATCAGGCATTACCATTGCGGCAGTAACATCAACGTTTGGTAGGTCGCTACCATCCATTTTACGAACACCGATTGCTTGCCAATCAGCAAGGCTGCGCTCTGAATCTTTCCAATACTCTAACCATTGGCTGCGCGTTTTAGTGCCACGCTTAAGAATATTTGCGTTATCAAAGCCTTCAGGTAGTTTAACTTGGCGGCCCCAGGTTAAATCATCGTTCCAACCTGCTTGCTTAAGGTAGTTAGCAATTGAAGCAAAGGCGTCTTCTTCTGTGGTCCAAATGTCTTTGCGGCCATCACCGTTGTAATCAACAGCGTAAGCGTTAAATGAAGTTGGCATAAACTGCGTTTGCCCCATTGCACCAGCCCAAGAGCCTTTGAACTTATCTAGGGTAATGTGACCCTCTTTTAAGATATCAAGTGCTGCCCAAAGTTGGTTTTTGTACATGGTTTCGCGGCGACCATCAAAAGCAAGTGTAACTAATGATGCAATGACACTGTGACCACCTTGGATTTTACCAAAGTTACTTTCAAGGCCCCAGAGTGCCACAATAAAACGTGCTTGTACGCCGTATTCTTTGGCTACTTTTTCAAGAACCTCTTGATTTTCTTTGTATAGCTTACGCGCGCGGTCAATTTTCCATTGCGGCACACGTTTTGGTAAATAAGTTTCGAGGGTTTCTTTTACTTCTGGCTGGTTTTTATCAGCTGAGATCACTTTCTTTTTGAATTTAGCTGTTGCAAGTGCTTGATCAACTAAGGCTTCATCATAGCCTTTTTCAAGTGCTTCTTTTTTTAATGCTGCAACGTAAACGTCAAAATCAGCTTGTGTCTTTTGTTCTGCCAATACTGAAGTACTTAGTGAAGCACTGAGTAAAATGACGGCAAGTTTTTTAATCACTCTCAACTCCCTTGTCTTTTTTAAATTGGGTTAACAGATTTTCTTCCGGCGGAGGTAATTGCAAGTAGAACCCTTGGTCAATTAACGCTTGCTTAACCGCGTCTAAGTCTGCCACACCTAACTTTTCACGGCTTGCTAGATTAATCATCATCACGTACTTAGGTTGACCAAACGTTTCTAGTAATGGTTCAGGTACGCGTGAGAAATCATCTCTTTTTTCTACAAAAAGGTATGTATCCGCTTTTTTAATACTTTTATACACCGCAGTTAGCATTATGGCCCTATAATATCTTGCTTAACGAAGGCGCACACTATAACATGAGTGATATAATAAGTTAGAAAAAATAGATTAGATTTTTACTGTATATGCCTTGTTCAGCCTGTGTTTATACTTAAATAATGCTAATCCAGACAATTCAATTGAGCGTGTATGTCGGAACAAATTTTTGAATTAAAAGGGAACCTTTTTACGTTATCTGTTTTACATTTATTTTCAGCAGATACAGCCCTTTTAAGTAAGCAGTTAGATGAGAAAATCGCCCAAGCACCTAAGTTCTTTGCCGGTGCGCCTATCGTAATCAACTTAAGCGACGTACAAGATGAAGCGCTTGATTTCTCTTTCTTAAAATCAATGTTAAGCGGCCTTTCGTTAAACCCAGTTGGGGTTTGTAATGGCTCTCAAGAGCAAAACGAAAGCGCAAAAGCTGCGGGCCTGTCGGTGTTAAATTATTCACAAGACGTTAAGGGTGCAACCGCTAAACAACAAACAAATACATCTATCGTTGAAAAAACCGTTCACCTGCCTGCGCAAGTTATTCATGGCACTGTACGTTCGGGCCAGCAAGTGTATGCAAAAGACCGCGACCTAATCGTAATTGGTGCTGTAAGTCATGGCGCCGAAGTGATTAGCGATGGCAACGTGCACATTTATGGCACCCTTCGCGGCCGTGCAATTGCAGGGGCTAAAGGTTACAACGAAGCAAATATATTTTGCCAAAAATTAGAAGCAGAACTTGTTTCGATTAATGGTAGTTATTGGATCAGCGACTCTCTACAAGGTGAACACTGGGGCAGCGCAGTACAAATCCAACAAAAAAATGATTCATTAGAAATTTCAGCTTTGGTTAAAGGATAAATCTCATGGCAAAAGTGATTGTCGTTACTTCTGGTAAAGGTGGTGTTGGTAAAACCACATCGAGTGCTGCGATTGGCACAGGTTTAGCGCTTAAAGGCTTTAAAACCGTTATTATCGACTTTGATATTGGTCTACGTAATCTTGACCTTATCATGGGTTGTGAACGCCGTGTTGTTTATGATTTCGTAAACGTAATCAATGGCGAAGCTAACCTAAATCAAGCACTTATTAAAGATAAGCGCGTAGATAAGCTACATATTTTACCTGCCTCACAAACCCGTGATAAAGACGCCCTAACCCGTGACGGTGTTGAGCGCGTACTAAACGAGCTGAAAAAAGATTTTGATTACATTGTGTGTGATTCTCCAGCGGGTATCGAAGCTGGTGCAATGATGGCAATGTACTTCGCTGATGAAGCGATTGTAACAACGAACCCAGAAGTATCATCAGTACGTGACTCTGACCGTATTCTTGGCATTTTACACAGCAAATCAAAACGTGCTGAAGAAGGCCTTGAAAGCGTAAAAGAACATCTACTATTAACTCGCTATAATCCTGAGCGTGTTGAAAAAGGCGAAATGCTTTCGGTAGAAGACGTACAAGAAATCTTAGCGATTAAACTACTGGGCGTTATTCCTGAATCACAAGCTGTACTTAGTGCATCGAACTCTGGTCAACCGGTTATCCTTGATGGTGAATCGGATGCAGGCCAAGCATACACAGATGCAATCAATCGTTTATTAGGCGAAACTGTTGATTTTCGTTTCTTAGACGTAGAGAAAAAAGGCTTATTTAAACGGATTTTTGGAGGTTAATGTGTCTTTACTTGACTACTTCCGCTCAGAAAAGAAAAGCAGTGCGTCATTAGCAAAAGAGCGATTGCAGATCATTGTCGCGCACGAACGTTCACAGCGTGGTACACCAGATTACCTACCACAGCTAAAACAAGACATCCTTGATGTTATTCGTAAATACGTGAATGTAAACACTGATGCAGTTCAGGTGCAGTTTGACCAAAACGAAGATGACTTAGCCGTACTTGAGCTAAACGTCACCTTACCTGACGAAGAAAAGAAATAGTCAAAATTGGGCGCTTAGTTTTTTAACAGCGCCCTTTTTTTATTTCTGCCACTGCATATGAAACTCATAGTCGTCTTCGCCTAGAGTTTTAAACCCTGCCCGTTGATATAGCCCATACGCTGGATTCGCTTTTAGCACCGTTAAATTAATCTCTGCTGTTTGTGCTTTGAGTGCATCTAACACCTTAGTGCCTAACCCTTTGCCCTGCTCTTTAGGTGCAATTTGAAGCTGTAATAAACTGATTGCTTGGTCACTCACAATGAATTTGGCTGCTCCTACACATTGCCCATCATTTAACACTAAATGACTGTGCTCAAAATGCTCTGCCACTCTTGCTTGATGTTGCTCAAGTGATAAAAATAACCCTTGATTCTCTAAGTGCTCAACCATGGTATTTAATCTTAAGTCGAGTAAATAGGCTTTGTCTTGCTCTGTAACCGCTACAAATTCAATCATTATTGTCTTAAAAAAGAAAAAGGTACTTTAATAAAAGTACCTTTTTAGGTTGCAACAAACAACATCTCTTGGGTTAGAAATTATAATTTGCGCCTAAGTAAAAACGGCGGCCCGAATATTGGTTATAGGTAAAGCGATTGCTTTGTTTCCAGTATCCTTCTTCTATTTCTTCAGTTAGGTTTACCACTGACGCAGTAAACGAAAGATCCTCTGTTAGGTTATATGAGGCATTTACATCTAGCTGACCATAGTCTTTGGTATACAAGTTGTAGCCTTGGTGAACACCGTTGGCACGGTCATCTTTCCAGTTGTAAGACGCACGAACACTAAAGTCGTCATTCTCAAAATACACCGACACATTATATTGGTGCTTAGCGGTGCCTGGTATTTCGGCCTCTGTTTTTTGTCCGTCTGTCGAGACTTCGCTGGTGCTGGTATCTGTGTAGGTATAGTTAGTTAAAATACCAAAACCATTATCAAACGAGTGCTGGAAGAACAGCTCTAAGCCTTCTGATTTTGCATCACCCCCGCCCACTTTGGTGTTCATTTCGACCTCAATTGGGCCGTTACAACAATCGTGTTCACGCTCTACAATTTCTACGGTCGAGATTGGTAAGTTAGAAATATCTTTAGAGAATAACGTGGCACCTAGTGCAGAACCATCGCCGTAATACCATTCAATACCTAAATCAAATTGGTCAGATAACATAGGTTCAAGGCCTGTGTTTACCGAGGTACCATTACCACGGCCTGTCCATGAATCTGGCGAGTTAATATTAACTGGAGGACCGTAAGACTCTGCTTGGCTTAAGTCTGAATAGCTCACTCTTGCCATGGTGCGTGCTGCGGCAAAGCGCACCACAAGATCTTCGGTTGCATCCCATGCAAGGTTAAAGCTTGGTAGTACTTCACTGCCATCGCTACTACGCTCGTTTGGATCCGTGTCGTCATCGTCTTGACCTATAACATCATCGTAGGTCAAGGTGCTTAGTTCAGTATTAACATAGCGCACACCAACATTACCGCGGAAATCTTGCCACTCAAAATCAGCTTGTGTATAAACAGACCAAATTTTTTCTTCTAAAGCATAAGTACCCGAAAGCGTTGGCACCACTGTCTGGCTAAAGTTTTCTTTTAAGTAATCATCCAGCGCTCTAAAATCAAACGCTAAAAAGTTAAATGCGCCTGTATCACCTGCACTGTTATCAACCACATGGTCGCTTACCAATGTTGGCGCATCTGGGTGAAAATCTGGATTATGGAACCACTCAGTGCCTGGCAAGTAACCGCGGTAACCGCCGTTATCAGCAATGCCGTCATCCCAACGAAAGTCGTTACGAATACCTTTAATTTCGTGGTCGCGGTATTTAGCACCTACATAGACACGGGTAAAAAAGTTGCCATCGAGGTCAAATTTTACATCTGTTTGAATGTAATCTTCTGAGTCTTCATTTTCAGATGAGTAAGAGTCAAACCAATCATAATACTGGTATGCTTCTTTATCGGTGGCTAAATCAGTCGACACTTCGTAGCTTGGTTTACCGTTTTCAATTGACCATAACCAGCTGTTTACTGAGCCTAAACGCGCATCAATATTGGCGTAGGTTTCTTTTGAGGTGCCGCCTTCAGCTTCAGTATGACCCAGCTTTAATGTAATGCTGTACGTATCGCCAAAATAAGTACCTTCAAAATCATAGGTGTTTGATTTTGACTCGCCAAAACGCTCACGCCCTGTTAACTGCGGCGATAACAAACCACGGCGAACAGCCACACCACCATTTACATCGGCATCACCCCAGTTATTATCATTAAGTAACCCATTATCGCCATTACCGTAGGCAACCACAGTATCGCCATCAAGCACAATGCCGTAATACGGGTTGTGGTTATCATTCCACTCGGCAAAAGTAATGCTTTGCCCTGTTTGGTCGTAGCCTAACTTGGCACCAAAATAGTTAAAGTTTAAATCAAGTCTGTCACTCGGTGCCCACTGCACAGCGACTTGATACCCATCGCGTGTACGGTCTTGGTTTGAGTTATTAACACTCATCGCACGAGGCGCCCATACATTGTTGTACACTTCGCCAGTGGCTTGGTCTACCAGCGCAGGACGCTCTGCACCTTCAACGGTATCTGAGTGAAAACGCCAGTGTGATGCGTTGTTAGTGATGGTTGTTACAGTGCGATCTTGACGAGTAAAACCGGCCAATACACCAAAGTTTTCGTCGTCATTTTTCCATGAATACAGCACATTAACTTGCGGCTTAGTGTCTTCAGACACATCATCGTAAGTCACCTCGGCACTTAACGCCCCTGAATTTGCTTCCATCTCAAGCGGTTTACGGGTGTGTAAAATAACCGTACCACCAATACCGCCTTCATCGATGCGTGCTTCTGCACTTTTGTACACTTCTACACTTTTGATCATGCTTGAAGGCAATAACGTGTAATTAAAACTACGGGTAGGAGTACCAGAACCTGATGAAGCAATATAGTTACCGTTTAATTGGGTAAGTGTCCAATCTGGTGACGTACCACGAATACTCACGCGGCTACCTTCGCCACCGTCGCGGTCAATCAAAACGCCCGATACACGTTGCAAAGAATCAGCGACATTTTTATCAGGAAACTTACCAATATCCTCTGCGGTGATTGCATCAACGGTAGCCGTTGAAAGTCGTTTTATTGCTAAGTTTTCTGCAGTTGAAGAACGAATACCTCGTACTTCAATCACTTCTACATCTTCATTTACTTGCTCTGCTGCGTAACTTGTATTGATTGCCGCCAGTAGCGAAATCAAAATTGCATTTCGCTTAAAATGCCTTCCTTGCCCTTTTGTTTTTATTACAGTTTGCTTGCCCATGCCTATCTCCAGTTGTGTGTTCTGTTTTTGTTTAAGAGGCTTTAGCCTCTGCAAAAACGATTTATTGTTGTCGGTTTTTAAACTGATTATCGGTAGTTAACAGCTTGTTAAACTCAAACTCAGAATAGGGTGAGCGGTCAAAAAGTGATAATATAAATTCGGTGAGAGATATGACAAAATCGGCGTTTGGAATATTTTATATTCATTTTTATAATTTCTGCTTTATAGTTAGGCCTGTCGTTGCAGAGCTAGTTCACTCATCAACACAGACTTAGTTAAAATAGTAACCAATTGATAGTAAACACCAAATTATTTTTCATTACAATTTTAAGTTTACGTTAAATTAATTAACTAATGAGTAGGTGTAATAGATATGGTAAAAACACGTCCATGAACAATGGTAAATTTCTTGAAGTATGCCTAAACGAAGGGTGCTTAAAGCTGCTTGCTAACAACATTTCGCTGGCTAGTAACTTAGGCGCAAAACGCTTTGAATTATGCAGTAATTTACACCTAGGAGGCTTAACACCAAGTGTTAATGCGATTGACTGTGCTGTTAAAAACCTGACTAATAGTGCAAAGTTAGTGGTGATGATACGACCCGAAGCAAACAACTTTTTCGTTAGTGCTGAGTGTCACCAAGTTATGCAAAAACAAATAACAATGGCAGCGAACGCGGGAGCGCATGGCGTGGTATTTGGTGCAGTTAAAAACGGCGAACTTGATTTAAAAGTGACCCGCTCTTTAGTTGCCACAGCCAAACAGCATGGCCTGATGGTGACCTATCACCGTGCATTCGATACCCTTACAAACCCGTTAAGCGCACTTGATAAACTGATTAGTTTAGGCGTTGACCGCGTATTAACAGCAGGCATGCCGTGGCAAAGCGGTCAAAGTGCTGTTGATGGTCTAAATCAGCTCAACACATACTTAGTGCACAGCGCTAATCAGATAGAAATTGTTATGGGTGGTGGCGTTACTTTAGAAAACGCGGCAACACTTTGGCAATTAATAAAAAACCATTCAGCAAAAGCGGCTGTGCATGTACACTCATGCGTTCACAACGAAAATGGTGCAATTAATGCTGAGGCTATCAATAAGCTACTTTCAAAGGATTAAACATGGCAACGTATTTTTTAGGTATTGATGGCGGTGGCAGTAAGTGTAAAGTTCGTTTAGAAAACGAAAACGGCTCATTGCTGAGTGAAGCCATAAGTGGTTCAGCAAATGTGGCCACCAGCTGCCAACAAAGCCAAGAGTCAATACTGCACGCCACTGAACTTGCATTTCATGACGCTGAGCTTGCCTTAAGCGAGCTGAAAAATACCTATGTGCATGCAGGGCTTGCCGGAGCTAATATCGACTCTTCCTATCAAGCCATGACCAAATGGCAGCACCCTTTTGCCAAGTTTACCCTGTCAACAGATATGCTGATTGCCTGTAAAGGCGCACATCAACACCATGATGGCGCAGTGATTATTCTGGGCACGGGCTTTTGTGCGGGTTACCAGCAGCAAAACCAATTTAGCGAATTAGGTGGTTACGGGTTATTACTGAGCGATGGTGCCAGTGGGGGTTGGTTAGGCTTACAACTTTGCCGTAAAGCATTTGCAGTACTTGATGGTGTTTCGCAAAGTTCAGCAGCAATAGATACCCTACTCACCCAACTTAACTGCGACTCAAGCCAAGCGTTAAGTCAGCGTTTAATATCAGCGCGCCCTGCTGAGCTTGCCAAATTTGCGCCCCTAGTTTTTAGCCATTCTGACGATGCTTTTTGTCAGCAACTAATCAATGAAGCGTGCGCATACATTAGCCGCTATATCGCTTACTTTGAAAAGCAAGGCATTGAAAACGTCACCTTGATGGGCGGCATTGCCACTGCCATCACACCTTACTTAACTGATGCCAGTAAAGCGCATTTAACCCCCGCCCTTGCCAGTGCAGAGCAAGGGGCTATTTTAATGGCAAGAGCTGCAATTTAATCGCCTAATTGCGAGCGCATTTGTGAGGGAATTTCACCAAACAAACGCCGAAATTGTTTGCTGAAGTAACTCGGCTCCGAAAACCCGCACTGGTAGGCTACTTGTGAAATTGGCAGTTGCGTTTCAATCAGTAGCTTGCGGGCATTTTCGAGGCGTACTTCGTTTATAAATTGATTGGGTGTTTTTGCTAAGTGCTTTTTAAAACGACGCTCTAAAGCACTTACCGACAAATGCGCAAGCTCTGCTAATTCATCAATGCTGATCTGACGATGATAATGCTCGCGAATAAATTTTACTGGCTCTTCAATAGCCCTTACATGAGAAAGCGCTTTTGAGGTTTTTTGTAGATGTCGGGTCACTCCATAAGTGCCAATCACATTGCCATCGTGATCTTTTAAAGCATGCTTTGATGTAGAAAACCAACCAAGCTCACCTTGTTGGGTTTGGTTCAGCTCTAAACGGTCAGTCACTATATAGCCTTCCATCACTCGTTTATCGTCATTGACGTATTGAAACGCGAGGTGCTTTGGCGAGAAATCGAAGTCTGTTTTTAGCAATATTTGCTCCAGTGTTTTATAACCCTGATGCTCAATAAAATGCTGATTACAATGCAAGATTCTACTATCTGTGTCTTTTACCCAAAAGAGGATATCTGGCAGTAAATCAAATGCAGCAATTAGCTGATTTACACCAGCTTTTTTTATTATTTCTTGAATATCCATCGCTTAATTTTGTCTCAATAAAGAACAAGCCTATATATTTTAAACGCCGATTTTGTTGCATTGTCAACCGAATTTTTATTAGCGCTTATTGGCAAAGCTTTCCTATTATCAATAACATGACATTAACAGTAGCAGACGCTATTTAAATTTAGGAGCGCTTAAGATGAGCAAAGCTAAGATCCGCATGGCAATGGTAGGCGGTGGCGATGGTGCCTTCATTGGCGCTATTCATCGAATTGCAGCGCGATTAGACGGAATGATAGAGCTTGTTGCAGGCGCATTCAGTTCAGACGCAAACAAATGTAAAGCAACTGGCGAATTACTTGGGCTTGATAGCAACCGCTGCTACGACAGTTACCATACGTTATTTACCGAAGAAGCAAAATTAGCCGCTGATGAGCGTATTGATTTTGTGGCTATTGTTACGCCAAACCATTTGCATTTTCCGGTCGCGCAAATGGCGCTTGAACATGGTTTTCATGTGCTCTCAGATAAACCTGCAACGCTGACTCTCGCAGAAGCAGAGCAATTACAAAGCATTATTGCAAAGCAGCAGGTTTTATATGGCTTAACCCACACTTACATCGGTTACCCTATGGTCAAAGAAGCCAAGCATCGCGTAAAAGCAGGCGAGCTCGGCAGCATACGTAAAGTCATTGTAGAGTACACTCAAGGCTGGTTAGCGCACAGCGAAGACGAAGGTTCAAAGCAAGCAAGCTGGCGTTTAGACACCAGTAAATCTGGCATTAGTTGTTGTATGGGCGACATTGGCGTGCATGCAGCTAACTTAGCCGAGTATGTTTCTGATCTCGAAATCACCGAGCTTTGCGCCGATTTAAATCATGTGGTTGAAGGCCGAGCCCTCGATGATGATGGCACTGTGCTTCTTAGATTCAATAATGGTTGTAAAGGCGTTTTACTGGCAAGCCAAATTGCTATTGGCGATGAGAACAACTTACGCCTGCGTGTTTATGGCGATAAAGCCAGTCTTGAATGGTCGCAACTTGAGCCAAATAGCTTATGGCTACGAGGCCACAATCAAGCCGCAACATTACTTAGAGCGGGCGTAGGTGAATTACACCCTGACACGCAAAATGCCCTGCGCGCCCCTGCCGGTCACCCAGAAGGCTACCTTGAAGCCTTTGCCAATATTTACCGCAATTTTGCAGCGCAGATCCACGCATTTAAGCAAGGCGATAACGCAACAAATTCAGCATTTGATGTACCAGGCATCAATGAGGCTGTGCGTGGTATGGCGTTTATTGAGCATGTTGTTGCTTCATCGAAGCAAGATACTAAATGGCACAAATTACAGATTGGATAAAAAGAATGAACAAAATCAAAGGGCCAGCAATATTTTTGGCGCAGTTTATTTCAGATCAAGCCCCTTTCAATAGTTTTCGTGGTTTATGTGAGTGGGCAAGCGGTTTAGGTTACAAAGCGATTCAAGTGCCAACCTCAAATCCGACTATTTTTGATTTAGAAAAAGCAGCTCAAAGCCAGCATTACTGCGATGAAGTCACTGGTATTGCCACAGAGTATGGACTTACAATTTCAGAGTTATCAACACATTTGCAAGGCCAGTTAATTGCTGTGCACCCTGCCTACGATGAAATGTTCGATAACTTTGCCGCAGAGCATGTAAAAGGTAACCCTGCAGCGCGAACAAAATGGGCAACAGAGCAACTGATGATGGCTGCTAAAGCAAGTAAAAATCTTGGCTTAACAACCCATGCGACATTCTCGGGGTCTTTTTTATGGCATACCTTTTACCCGTGGCCACAGCGTCCACAAGGACTTGTTGAACAAGGCTTTAGTGAACTTGCTAAGCGCTGGCTACCCATTTTAGATTGCTTTGACGAGTATGGCGTGGACGTGTGTTATGAATTGCATCCGGGTGAAGACCTACATGATGGTGTGACATTTGAGCGCTTTTTAGCAGCAACCAATAATCACCCACGCGTTAATATTCTTTATGATCCGAGCCATTTTGTATTGCAACAGCTCGACTATTTAGCGTTTATCGATATCTATCATTCGCGCATTAAGGCGTTCCATGTCAAAGATGCCGAATTTATCGCAAATGGCCGCTCAGGTGTTTATGGCGGATTTCAAAACTGGCAAGACCGACCAGGACGTTTTCGTTCTTTAGGTGATGGCCAAGTAGATTTTAAGCAAATCTTCAGCAAGTTAACTCAATATGGTTTTGATGGTTGGGCTGTACTTGAATGGGAATGCTGCTTAAAGCACCCAGAAGATGGGGCAAGAGAAGGCGCTGAGTTTATTAAAGCACATTTAATAAACCCAACAGACAAAGCCTTTGACGATTTTGCCAGTGGCGCAACAAACACTGGGCGTAATAATCGAATTTTAGGTTTATAAAACCGACAACAATAGAACACACAGGACACACAATATGGACAACAATAATTATAACCGCATTGTCTTTCGGCTTTGCTGTATAGCACTGATTGTGACCTCTATGACCTTTGCCATTCGTGCTGGTATTTTGGGTCAACTTGGCAGTGAGTTTGGCTTAACCGACACCGAATTAGGTTGGGTTAATGCCATGGCATTTTTAGGCTTTCCGGTTGCGACTATGGTCGGCGGTATTATTTATAATGCCATTGGCGCTAAGAAATTAGTGGCGTTAGCCTTTATCTGTCATTTACTTGGCCTTGTTTTGACCATAACAGCTGATGGTTTTTGGGGCTTACTGGTTTCTACCTTTTTAATTGGTTTTGCCAACGGCGCTGTTGAAGCTGGCTGTAACCCGCTGATTGCAGAAATGTACCCTAAAAACACCACCACTATGCTAAACCGTTTTCATGTTTGGTTCCCAGGTGGCATTGTGATTGGCGCACTTGCGTCGAACTTTATGTCGGGAGCAGGTTTAAACTGGCAATGGCAAGTAGCGTTAATTTTAATTCCTACTGTTATCTATGGCGCTATGCTGATCAAAGCACAATTTCCACGCTTTGATACGCGTACTCACTCTACCAGCAGCAATATTCGCCACTTATTTACGCCGTTATACATCTTTTTAATTGCTTGTATGACGTTTACCGCAACTACTGAATTTGGCACACAACAATGGATTGAGCGTATTTTAGGTTCATCGGGTGCCTCTCCTATGGTGGTATTAGCCTTGATCACTGGCCTAATGGCGGTTGGTCGCTTCTTTGCAGGCCCTATTGTGCATAAGCTCAACCCTACCGGTGTATTACTTGGCTCTGCCATTTGTGCAAGCTTAGGTATCTTTATGATGAGCCAAGCCGAGGGCAGCATGATTTATTTAGCAGCGATATTATTTGCTCTTGGGGTTACCTACTTTTGGCCGACCATGCTTGGCTGCGTTGCTGAATACATTCCAAAGTCAGGGGCGCTGGGTATGTCGTTAATGGGCGGTGCAGGCATGTTTGCTATGAGCATCTGGAACCCTGTAATTGGTAGCTGGATAGATACGGCACGCTCATCGGCAGAAGCAAGTGGCGCAAGCGCTGAACAAATTGAAATTTTAGCCGGACAGGCTGTATTACAAAACCTACTGATCTTCCCAATTATTTTAATCGTCGCATTCATTGGGTTGCATTTGGTAATTAATAACAACAAACGCACCGAAAAATGTGCGTCTTAAGCAAGTAAATCGTCGAGGAACACACAATGTTTAAATCTCTTAAAGCACTGACTTTAATGCTCACCGTTAGTAGCTGTGCACTCGCTAATGCGGCTGACAATCAGCTAACACAACAAGAAAAGCAAGCTGGCTGGCAGTTGTTGTTTGACGGCAAAGATATGTCGCAATGGCGTAATTTTAAAAGCGAATCTTTAAATCCTGCATGGGTCGTTGAAGATGGCGCTATGACATTAACCAAAGGTGGTGGCGACCTGCTTACTAAAAAGCAGTACCAAAACTTTGAATTACAGATTGATTGGAAAATCTCTACTAAAGGCAATAGCGGTATTTTTGTATTAGCAGATGAAACCGGACAGATGATTTACTCTCATGCACCTGAAATTCAAATTATCGATAACGAAGAACACCCAGATACTGAAATTGACTCGCACTTAGCAGGGTCAATTTACGATTTATTTGCAGCGCCAGTTGCGGCGCACAAACCAGCAAATAGCTGGAACCATGTACGCATTAAAATGCAAGACAACCACTTACAAGTTTGGCAAAACGGTATTAACACCACCAGCATTGTGATTGGCAGTACAACATGGAACACCCTTGTAAAAGGCAGTAAGTTTGCAACCTGGAAAAACTTTGCAACGGCTGAACAAGGTCATATCGGGCTTCAAGACCATGGTGACAAAGTGTGGTTTAAAAATATAAAAATCAAGGAGCTATAAGATGTCTGATTTTAAACATAAGGTATTAGTTGTTGGCTCGGGTGCTGGCGGTGCAATGGCCGCTTATACGCTAACCAAACTTGGCCACAAAGTATTATTACTTGAAGCGGGACGTAATTATGACCCGAAAACAGAAAGCCCGATGTTTCGTCGTAACAGTGAGGCTCCACTTATGGGGGCTGGTAACAAAGACAAAAACTTTGGCTTTTACGATGCAACCGTTGATGGCGGCTGGCAAGTGCCTGATGAACCATACACCAGCGCCAAAGGAAGCGACTTTTATTGGTGGCGCGCACGTATGTTAGGTGGTCGAACTAACCACTGGGGACGCTATTCATTACGCTTTAGTGAGCACGATTTTAAAGGCAAAAGCCGAGATGGTCACGGTGCCGACTGGCCATTTGAGTACGCTGATTTAGCACCTTGGTACGATAAAACTGAAGAACTTGTGGGTGTATGTGGCACCAATACAGGCCATGAAGATATGCCAGATTCGTCACCGGGTATTTTACAGCCACCACCAAAGCCGCGTGTTCCTGAGCTTTTAATTGCCGCTTCTGCAAAGAAAATGGGCATTCAAGCAGTGCCTATGCATCGCGCGGTATTAACTCGCCCTAAAGATGATCGCATGGCGTGTTTTTATGCAACACCTTGTGGCTCTGGTTGCTCAATTGGTGCAGCTTTTCAAACTACGACATCATTACTGCCAATGGCAAAAGCCACTGGTAACTTAAAAGTTATTACTGATGCCATGGTTAAATCAGTCAAGGTTGATGTGCAAGGTAAAGTCACTGGCGTCACCTATGTTGATAAACACTCAGTAACCGAACACGCTGTTGATGCCGATGTGGTTATCTTAGCGGCTAGCGCCTGTGAATCAGCGCGTATTTTATTAAATTCAAAGAATAAAAAGCACCCTAAAGGCCTTGCTAACTCAAGTGGCCAAGTAGGTCGAAACTTAATGGATTCGACGGGTGCATGGTTAGGTGCGCAAATTCCGGCACTTAAAGGTCGCCCACGTTATAACGAAGATGGACATACCGCTAATCACTTATTTATTCCTTGGTGGGGTCATCAAGCACAAGCTAACAATGAATTAGATTTCCCACGTGGTTATCACTTTGAAATTGGCAGTGGCTTTGGCCAGCCGGGTTCGGGTGTGTCAGGTGATAAACAAGGCTATGGCCCAGCTCTTAAACAGCAAGTTCGTGATGCATATGGCTCTTACGTTGGCTTTGCTCTGCGTGGCGAGATGTTACCGAACAAAGATACCTACATGGAAATTGACGAAAACGTTAAAGACAAATGGGGTATTCCGGTATCAAAGTTCCACTTTAAGTGGTCTGACAGAGAATTAAAGCAAATCGAGCATGGTTTAAAAACCGCGAAGCAAATCCTCGAAAACATGGGTGCGACTGTTGGCGAACTCCCGCCTGCTGAAAAAGCAATTTCAAAAGGTGGCGAAATCATTCACGAAGTGGGCACCACCCGAATGGGCAGCTCAAAGAAAGACTCAGTCACCAATCAATGGGGCCAAACATGGGATTGTAATAACCTATTTGTAATGGATGCGGGTGTATTTGCTTCAAACCCTCATAAAAACTGTACGCTCACCATCATGACACTGGCAATGCGTAATTCAACTTGGCTTGCTCAACAAATTGATAACGGGGTACTTTAATTATGCATCATCGTAACGAACACGACTCATATAACTATGTTTCTAACATGAGCCGCCGTGAGTCTTTAAAATGGCTTGGACTATTAGCTGCGGGCTCAGCGGTTGGTTTAACAGCTGGCTGCACAAAAGCACTTGAAGGTGACGCTGCAGTCTCTGCAAAAGAGCATTGGCCTGATTTAGATATCAAGCCTGTAACCGCTAAAGGCTATGGTCAAGATCCTAATTTGGTGATGCCACCAGAATCACCTTGGCCACTGACCTTAACAGCAGACGAACTCACGTTAGTAGCGCTTTTAGCTGATTACATTGTGCCGCGCGAAGGCACTATTCCTTCAGCCAGTGAGCTACAAGTACCGGCTGTTATTAATGAGTGGGTGAGCGCGCCTTATGAAGGTCAACAACGCGATAGAATTAAAATTTTAAATTCATTAGCGTGGCTTAACGATGAAGCACAGCTTCGTTTTAAAAAGCAATTTGTTGCACTTAATGAAAAGCAACATCGTGAGATTTTAGATGATATTGCGTTTTTAAAAGAGCAAACACCTCTACAATTTCAGCGTATTGGTAAAGCTTTTTTACGCTTTAAAGAGTTAGTGCTTGCTGCCTTTTTCTGTACACCTGAAGGCTGTAAAGACATAGGTTACCTTGGTAATGTGCCTATTGCAGGCGATTACCCTGGCCCTTCTGATGAAGCAAAAGCCCATTTAGATCAGGTTTTAGCTGAGCTTGGTTTAAGCGAGTACGCCTATATCGATTAACTTTCCCCCTTGTGTTATTTGTAACACTGTGCAGGGGGGCAGCCCCCTGCTTTTTTAGGATTGAAGTATGTTTAAAACCCGCATTTTATTGCTCATTATTAGCCTTGTATTTAGTGGTCAATTATTCGCAAAACTGCCCGTGAGTGTGCAGCTATGGTCAGTCAAAGACACCTTAAAAAATGACTTTCATGGTACGCTTAAGTCTCTTGCCGAAATGGGGTTTGCCGGTGTGGAGTTTGCCGGAGACTTTGGCCCATACTCACATAACCCAGCAGCCTTAAAAGCAAAGCTCAGTGAATTAGGCTTAGTTGCCAGTAGCGCCCATATCGGCTTTGATGCACTCAGTGAAAACACAATTGATAGCACCCTGCTGTTTTACAAGACCCTTGGCGTTACTACACTATATGTACCTTGGGATGAAAGAGCATGGCACCCTGAGGGAGTTAAGTCTCTGGTTAAAGAGCTTACTAAAGTCAGTGATTATGCGACCCGCTTTGATATGAAGATCGGTTTTCACAATCATAATAAAGAGTTTAATGCATTTAATAACGCAACGTTTTGGGATTACATTGCCAGTAATACCCCCAAGACCATGCCATTGCAGTTAGATATTGGCTGGGTCAATTACGCTGCTAAAGATCCAATCTACTTTATTAAAAAGTACCCTAACCGCACGCTTGCTACGCACATTAAAGTACGTACGATTGAGGGGAGCAACTTGAGCCCTATTATCGGCGAAAACGACATTGATTGGCCTGCCATCATCGATACTTTAGAGTCGCACGGCAACACCAAATGGTTAGTGCTTGAACAAGAAGAATACCCAAACGGGTTAACCCCACTGCAAAGCGTTGCTAAATCAAAACAAAATTTAGATAAGATTTTACTTGGTTTGTAGGGTTATTTTAGGAATGAGCTCGCTTTAAACACGTGAGCTCATGGCTTGGCTTTAATTTAAATAGTCGTTCACTCACAGATCTATATTAGGGTTCATCTTGCCAGGAGCTATTGCCTATAGAACGCTAGTTTGTTATGGATCAATAAGCTTTATGTACACAACTTGCCTAGGTTCTCCAACCTTAGTGCAATCTTCATCAATTTGATCAGCTAAAGCATCACCGTAGTTATCACGAATATATGACAATACTTCTGATCGACTAAATGTTGAAGAACCTTTTGACTCACCATAGTACACCTTTCCATAATCAAAATTTACTGCACCATGTTCTTGTAAAAGGGGTTTAATTTGATCTTTAAGTAATTTCTCTTGATAAAGTAGAGCCTTGATTTGACGCTTGATTCCAATTAAATCCTGAGCGAATTGCTCTATTTTATTATCGTTTTCCATAACCTAACCTTTTTATTTTTTAACACTGAAGTTTGAATGATTGTTAGCTTGGCGCGATTACTGAATATATTATTTGTAGCAGAGTCATTAACTAATTTCTAGCCAAAAGAAGTTTACCAAGCGAATATCTAAAATTCAGATAATTACGAAAAGCTTGATAAATAACATAAAAATAAGCAGTATACTTTGATTAAAATTAGATAGATAACGTTCTTTTTTTTGCTAACCAAAAATAGACTCCCATAAAGTTTTTCTATTTTAAATAGTCATTTCAATTCAAAAAGATAAACAAGCATTACAATACAAAATTAATAATAAAATATTAAGTACAGCGTTTACTTTCATTTTTTCGGCAGATTGTTTTATCTAAGTTGCGAAGTATTATATTAAAAAAGCCTCTCAAGGACTGAGAATGAAAGTATTGAATTTAAGAAAGACTTCTGAAAAAAGCATATGGCTGATGTTAGCTACCCTTGAGGCTATTTTTGTATACCTTTTAAAAACCCTTTCACAGAAGCACTTTTTATATGAGCCGCTTCTTATACTATTCATGTTAATTTCGTTAGTTCTAACATTATTAATACTTAGTAGTAAAAATGAACTCACAATCTGTCGCCACGGAGTATTTTATAGCTCGCCTTTTGGCAACGCGCATATAGAAGCAACTAAAACGAAGTTGATTAAACAATATTCTAAGTTTGGGTTTAATTGTGTAATTATTATAGGTGAAAAGTTTTTTATTTTTGCCCCTTTTTATAGTTTAACGTCTAGACAACTACAAAGATTAAAACGGTATGATTATAACTTGCTGCATTGGTTACAGGTAACTCATAAACGCAGCAAGTTTCAGGGCCTATAATGATAAGTAAATAGCAATAAAGGGCTTTTATTAGTTTTGCCACTCTTTAAGTACGTCTTTCACATACTCATAGCGCCATGAGTTGAATAGATCTGGCTTTGATGCTGCTTTACGCTCATCGGCATCGAGCTTCCAATTCCAGCTGATCAGCTGGTTAATCTGTTTTTTAGAGGCCAATACATCTTCAGGAATGCCCTGCTCTTTTGCAGCTTTAGTAATTTTTTGTTTAATATCTTTTGCGGCTTTTTTATATGCCGGAAAATCAATTAATCGTTTTAATTGTGCAGGTTGTTCACTAACAGGAACGGCTTTACCACGCTCAATACATTTTAAAATTTCAACGCCCGAACGGTTAACTTCCATTGGCTCAACACCTGGCACTCTGCGTAACGCATTTAAACTTGCAGGCTTGCGCTTAGCAATTTCAACCATGTTGTGCTCTTTTACTACAAAGTTAAGAGCGAGGTTTTTGCGCTCTGCTTTTTCTCGGCGCCATGCGGCAAGTTCGCGTAATACCGCTAAGTCGTGCGGTCGTAATTGCCATGCATTTTTAATGTCTTTGTAGAGCTGCTCTGCGGGCGTTTGGTAAGCACGTTTTTGCGCGACTAACTCGCTTTCGCTGATAACAATGTCAAAAAAGCCAGCTTCATCAATTTGTTTTTTAATAATTTCAAAACAAGGCAATAAGTGATACGTATCTGCAGCGGCATAATCTAGCTGCTTTTCAGTGAGCGGGCGCTGTAACCAATTAGTACGCGATTCACTTTTATCAATTTCGATATCAAGTAACTCTTTAACCATGTGCGCAAAGCCCATGCAGTTACCATGGCCTAGTATTTGTAGTGCAAACTGGGTATCAAACAGTGGTGTTGGTACAAAGCCAGCGTATTTTTGAAACACTTCAATATCTTCTGACGGCGAATGTAGTACCTTTAACACCTCAGGGTTTTTAAGTACTTGCCAAAAATCAAAAAGCGACAGCTCTGCCAGAGGGTCGATTAACGCTAAATGCTCACCATCGTATACTTGAATAAGTGCAACTTCAGGGTAAAGCGTACGACGACGCATAAACTCGGTATCAATTGCCAGAACCGGTTTACCTGTAATTTTTTCTACAAAATCATTTAATTGATTTTGCGTTTCGATCAGTTGATATTGCACTTATACCCCTTTCTTTACCATAAAAAAGCCGGCTAATGCCGGCTTTAATTATTTTTCTTCGTCCTTTAAGGCTCTTCTTAGAATCTTACCAACGTTTGTTTTTGGTAGTTCATCTCTAAACTCAACGAGTTTAGGCACCTTATAGTTCGTTAAATTATCACGACAGTGCTTTATTATATCTTTTTCAGTTAAAGATTGATCTTTTTTCACGACAAAAACTTTAACTTGTTCGCCACTGACCTCGTGAGGAATACCGATAGCTGCTACTTCAAGCACGCCATCGTGCATAGCGACTACTTCTTCGATCTCATTTGGGAACACGTTGAAGCCAGATACGATAATCATGTCTTTCTTACGATCAACAATGTAGAAGAAGCCTTCATCATCGTAAGTAGCAATGTCACCTGTTGCAAACCAGCCATCTTTTAAGCATTCTGCTGTTGCATCTGGGCGGTTATAATAACCTTGCATAACTTGTGGGCCTTTAACCCAAAGCTCGCCCGGCTCACCTTTCGCTGCTTCTTCACCATTTTCAAGCATAAGCTTAATATCAGTGCTAGGAGCAGGTAAACCGATTGAACCGTTATAACCTTCAAGGTCGTAAGGGCTAACAGTTACAAGTGGCGCACATTCAGTTAAGCCATAACCTTCCATTAATTTTGTCTTCGTTACAGCTTGCCATTTTTCAGCAACTGGACGCTGTACCGCCATACCACCACCAAGTGACATTTTTAAGCTTGAGAAATCAAGTTCAGCAAAACCTGGGGTATTTAGTAAACCGTTAAATAGCGTATTTACACCCGTTACCGCCGTAAATTTGTGCTGTGCTAGCTCTTTAACAAAGCCCGGCATATCACGAGGGTTTGTGATAAGTACGTTTAAACCACCGTATTTCATAAATGTTAGGCAGTTCGCTGTCAGTGCAAAGATGTGATAAAGCGGCAGTGCTGTGATAACCACTTCTTTTCCGCGCTCTAATACTTTGTCTAGACAACCTGATACTTGCTCAAGGTTACCAACCATGTTGCCATGCGATAGCATTGCACCTTTAGATACACCCGTTGTACCGCCTGTGTATTGCAAAAATGCTAAGTCGTTTAAATCAACTTCAGGTTTTTTGTAACCCGCTTCATCACCAGCAAGCGCATCTGCAAATTTGATCACATTTGGCAATGAGTAGCTAGGCACCATTTTCTTAACGTGCTTCACCACAAAATTAACGATGTACTTTTTAAGGCCGCCGACCATGTCACCCACTTGAGTAACCACGATGTGCTTGACGTTAGTTTTTGGTAATGCTTTCTCTAGAGTATCGGCAAAGTTTGCAAGAATAAAAATTGCTGAAGACTCTGAGTCATTTAACTGATGCTCTAATTCACGCACGGTATAAAGTGGGTTTACATTCACCACTACACAGCCTGCACGAAGAATACCTAAGATAGTCACAGGCGTTTGTAGTAAGTTCGGCATCATAACCGCTACTTTATCGCCTTTTTTAAGACCAAGATCATTTTGAATGTACGACGCAACACGTTTTGTAGCACTGTCTAACTCACGATAGGTCAACTCTTTACCCATGTTGGTAAAAGCTGGAAGGTCACTAAAGTCAGCAAAACTTTTTTCAAACAAGTCGAGTAGCGAGTGATAATGCTCAGGGTCGATTGTTTCAGGCATACCTTCTGGGTAGCGTTTAAGCCAGATTTTTTCCACTCTTAGCTCCTGTTTATAATTATATTTTTTAATAACCTTAAGCTAACTAAGGCCGTTTCTCAATGGAGTAAATACTCTAATGGTGCAGATAATCCCACATTTGGTGCAATTATACAATTAACTTGCTTTATACTGCCCAATAAATGCATGAACGTGTTCTAAGGTTAATGCAGGAAATTGCATATGGCAATGGTGACCACCAGGTATCTTATGAATTTTTAACTCTTTGTAATATTTACCATATGCTTCTAAGTTTTGCTTTACAAAAGGAAACCCCTCATCGCCTAAAATAAGCTGACATGGCGCGTTAATTTGTTTAATGGTTGCAATACATTGTGCTTCATCAAAGCGAAATCCTGAGTGATTTTTAAGCTTTGGATCGGTTGTTAAGTACCACTTACCTGCTTTTTCGTAGCTATTTCGTGTCATTAATAACTCAGCTTGTGGGTATTCAAGGTCACCACTTGCAAGCCTTGCACTAATAATGTGCGCTTTTGAGTCAAATGCGCGAGGGCCTTTGCTGTTTACCCGCGCTCTATTTAATATTGCTTTACGAAGTTGGCCGCTCACTTCATTGCTGTTGGTTGTAACGCAGCCAATTCCCTCAATAAAGTTTACCGATGCTACCTTTTCAGGGAAGCAGCTCGCAAAAACGCCAGCCACCATGGCGCCCATAGAATGGCCAACTAAATGCACTTTCGTTACATCAAGCGACTCAATAAACTTATAGACGTCATCAATGTAGTCAATAAAGTAATAATGGGCGTCACTACTTCGCCAATCAGATAAACCATGGCCAGGAAAATCAAGGCAATACCAACGCTGATTTAGCTGCGCATTTTGTAACATAGGTATGTAACTATGTGCGTTATCAAGCCAACCATGTAAGGCAATCACAACCTCTTCGCCATGACCAAAGGTTAGGCCATGCATTGCCTGAGTGCCAGTTTGAAAAGAAAAAGGTTGCACAATTGCTCCTATTTATTAAGCGTTTCAACTTAAAGGCGTTTATTTATCGTCTGGCTAGTATACAATAATCCTCGCAGTATAAATAAGGGCACAATAATAAGGTTACATCAATGAAATTAAAATTAAGTCTTTTAGCATTATTATGCTCAGCAGGCTCAGTAATGGCTGAATCAGCACCAAAAAACATCATTTATATGATTGGTGATGGTATGGGCCCGGCGTACACAACTGCATATCGTTACTTTAAAGATGATCCAAATACTAAAGTTGTTGACCCAACTGTTTTCGATACTATTTTGCGTGGTATGGCACATACCTACCCTGACGATCATACCTATGTAACAGATAGCGCTGCAGGTGCAACAGCGCTAAGCAGTGGTCATAAAAGTTATAATGGCGCAATTGCCGTTGATACTGATAAAAAACCTGTAAAAACTATGCTTGAAGTTGCCAAAGAGCGCGGTATGACAACAGCACTCGTAGCTACTTCGCAAATCAACCACGCTACACCAGCAAGCTTTGCTTCACATAACGAATCACGCCGTAACTACGACGAGATTGCTAACGACTATATCGATAACAAAATCGCGGGTAAATTACCGGTTGATTTAATGTTAGGTGGCGGCACGAAATATTACGTTCGAGAAGACCGTAATCTAGTGGAAGAATTCAAAGCAGCTGGCTATCAGTACAGCGATGACTTTACAGCTATGAATGACTTAAAACAGGTTCCTGCACTTGGTTTATTCGCTGAAGTAGGTTTACCGTTTGCCCTTGACGAAAATCCAACACGCCTTACGCAAATGACGACTAAAGCGCTTGATTTACTTGATGGTCAAAACGACAAAGGTTTCTTTGTAATGATCGAAGGTAGCCAAATTGACTGGTGTGGTCATGCAAACGACATTGCATGTGCAATGGGCGAAATGGACGACTTTGCTAAATCGATTGATCAAGCAAAAGCGTATGTAGATAAAAACCCAGATACCCTACTTGTTATCACTGCCGATCACTCAACAGGTGGCTTAACACTGGGCGCGCATGGTCAATATAAGTGGGAAACTGACGTTGTTAAAGGTGTTAAAGCAACTGCCGGCACTATCACAAAAGATCTACTTGAAAACGATGACTTAAAAGCAGTATGGCAAAAATATTCTGATATCGAATTTACTGATGCAAACAGCATCAAGCTAAACGAAGCTAAGAAAATGGGCGATAAAGCTCTGCTACTTGCTGTAAAAGATATCATCAATCATGCCAGCTTCACGGGGTGGACTACTGGTGGCCACACCGCTATTGATGTACAAGTATTTGCCTATGGTAAACGTGCAGAAGATTTCTACGGTTCGCAAAACAATACTGCGATTGCCGACAAGCTGATAGATTTTATTAAGCAGTAATTTTATTGCTTAGAAATACTGTTCAATCATAAAAAAGCCTAAACATATTGTTTAGGCTTTTTTGTGAATTCAGTTTTAGCTTTTATTATTCATACCAATTAGCTATGCATATACATCAACGCCAATAAGGCTTTGCACTTCGGCGCGGCGCTCTAAGTTAGCAAATTCCGTATAGGTTGAAATCGCGCGACTGGTTTTTGGGTTGCTTGGTTTGTCATAAATTGTTTGCTGATAGCTTTGCGACTCAGCTTTAAATTCATCGGCAATAGCAACAGCTTGAGGACTTGATTTAACATACTCTGTTGACGATTTTTGCTCAGCCGTTTGGTCTGATATCGCTTTAGGCTTATCAGTAATGGTATTTTTACGGCTATATTGACCGGGAATGTCACCGGTATAAAAGCCTGAGCCAATAGGTAAAGTCAAACTCGTAATTCCACATCAAACATGACTAAATTATGTGCCATAACTGACGGGCACGCAAGTCCCGTTATTCTTTCAGTTACTCTCGGCCTGGTAGCTTTTTCCAAGTCACTGTATCACGAACATATTTAGGCTGCGCATTGGCTGCAGTCACTGTATCACCGTGAGCATAAGCAGTTGCAATCGAGGCCAGCATGTACTTTGCATCAGGCAGTAAGATGTTTTCATTTAGACTTACATTTGCAAGTTCAGTAACAAGTGCAGGATAGGTCTGCCAACCTGTACCCACCGCTGTTGCAGCCATTTCAGGTAGCGTTAGCAACTCAGGTTTAATGACTTGCTCTTCATCAACAAGCGTCATCAGGCCATTATTATCAGCTTTATAATGAGCGTAATAAATCTCACCCATACGTGCATCAATAGCAGAAAACACATCGTTAGCTTGGTCTTGCTCAAACGCTTGTTGTGCCATCATCTGCAATGTTGATACGCCAACCAAAGGTAAGCGTGCTGCATAAGCTAAACCTTGTGCAATCGCAACACTGATACGCACGCCCGTAAAGCTACCCGGTCCTTGACCAAAACCAATCACATCTAAGTCGGTTAGTTTACATTGCGCCTTTGCGAGTAACTCATCAATTAAAGGCAAAATCTTTTGGCTGTGCTGCTGTGGGCACTCTTCAAAATGATGAAATGTTTGCCCTCGATAATGTAGCACCAGCGATAACGCTTCAGTTGATGCATCTAAGGCAAGAATATTGTGTTTAATCATCTAAGTTACTCTAATTGATCTGTTCTAAAAACGCGTTTGCCATTGCTAAATCGCGCGTGCGGCGCATAGGTGGCAAACTTTTTAAAAATACTTGGCCGTAATGGCGTGTTACTAGGCGGTTATCACAAATAACCAACACACCTTTATCTTTACTATCGCGAATAAGTCGCCCTACCCCTTGCTTTAATGCAATGACCGCTTGGGGTAATTGAATATGCGCAAATGGGTCTTTGCCTTGTAACTGGCAATCTTGCATTTTTGCTTGCAGCAATGGGTCATCTGGTGCGGCAAACGGCAATTTATCAATGATAACACAACTTAATGTACTGCCTCTAACATCTACGCCTTCCCAAAATGAAGCTGTGCCAAGTAAAACGGCATTACCGTGACGGGTAAACTTCTCAAGGATAATGCGTTTAGACATTTGCCCTTGCATATAAACCGGATAATCCATCTGCGTGGTTAAACCTTCCGCCACTAAGTGCATCATACGATAGCTAGTAAACAGCACAAAGCAGCGACCTTTTGCTGATTTAATCAACTCAAGGGTCAGCTTGATAATTGCATGGGGCATATTATTCGCATGAGACTCAGGTAAGTAGCGCGGCAAACAAAGTAATGCTTGTTGTTGATAATCAAACGGACTTTCAACAATCATGCTTTGCGTTGGCTTTAAGCCAAGACTAGCGTTAAAGTGCGCTAAGTCGTTATCGACCGATAAAGTCGCCGATGTAAACACAAAACCTGCTCCTGTGTCTTTCATCATCTGTGCAAATTTAGCCGATACATTAAGCGGTGTAATGTTTACCGTTAGGTATCGGCGAGTGGTTTCGTACCAATAACTATAACCCGTTTGTGCGGTATCAAATACCCGCTCTAACTGACCTTTAAAGGCCAGTGTGCGCTCAAACGGATGCTCTATTTTTTCGCTACGGTCTAAGCATAACTTTAATACTTGGTATAAAAAGTCGAGGTCGCTAATGACCCGGTGCAGTGCTGCACAAATCTCTTTATCAGCCAGTTTTTCACGCCAATCACCACGGCTACCATCAACCCCAAACTGCAAGCGTAAATCTGCCACGCTAGTTTCTAACTTGTTGAGGGTTTTGCCTAATTGCAGCATATCAGGGATATCGGCACGGTAAATTGCTCGTAAGTCATTAATTAAATCCACCAGCTTTTTGGTACTAACACTTTCACCAAAATAGTCACTGGCAATTTCACTGAGCTGATGAGCCTCATCAAAAATATAGGCGTCTGCCGTAGGCATTAATTCAGCAAAGCCTGTGTCTTTTACAGCCATATCTGCAAAGAATAAATGATGGTTGATCACCACCACGTCAGCTTCCATGGCATTTAAGCGGGCTTTGCGAATATAGCAATCTTGAAAATCGGGGCACTCTTTACCCAAACAGTTATCAGCCGTTGAGCTAACATAAGGTAGTACCTTGGCGTCTTCTTCTATGCCTATACAATCTGCTAAATCGCCCGAACGGGTTTCACTTGCAAACTTTGCCACCATCGCAAGTTGATGCATTACATCTGGATCATCAGTTGGCACATGCGCAACGTGCTGACTTAAACGATAGGTACACAAATAATTCGCGCGGCCTTTTAAAAGAGCGACTTTTTTTGTGGCGCTCAGTGCTTTGACTAAATTGGGTAAATCACGGTGAAACAACTGCTCTTGTAGTGCTTTTGAACCCGTTGAGATAATGGTTTTGCCTTTTGATTTTAACGCAGGCGCTAAGTAAGCATAGGTTTTACCCGTGCCTGTGCCCGCCTCAACCACTAATTGGTGACGTTTTTTTAAGGCATCGTCAACTGCAACAGCCATGTCAATTTGTGGCTGCCGAGGAGTATATCCATCAAGAGAAAGTGCAAGGGGGCCAGTGGCACTGAAAAGTTGTTTGATAAACTTCGCCAATAGATTAAAAGTGATGGGCAGATTTTACGTAACTGACTTGCCAAGGGCAAGACTAAATGAGGAAGCAAGGCTTCCTCATGGTTAAAAGTATGATTGCGTTTAAATCATTGTCCTTGAATCGTTAATGTCACGCCCGATGCAGCTCGGTAACCCTGTAAATCTATGTACCAAGTTCCACTTTGTGGGTTATCAAATTGACAACTTTCTTCGTTACCATTTTTGTAGGGCCGACATAGATAATTTGAACTTGTTGACGCTGAGCCATAGTTAACATACAAATCTGCATCGCCACTACCGCCAGATATAGTCACCGTTAAATTACTAAGGCCTGCCGGTATTTGTTGAGTAAAGCGCTGCCAACTACCGGTAGCGACACTCATGTTTGTCTCAGTTCGGTCAACGTTTTCGCCGCCACCTGAGGTGCTATAACTTCCCGTGAGTGACACATTCGAAATCTCATTCCACGCTTCAACCATGACATGATACGTGCCAGTTTGAACTGACGACATCACACAACTTTCATTACTTGTTGAGGTTGTGCTTTTACAATCAAAGTCTTGTAATGTTGGTTTACTGCCAAATTTAACGTATAAATCGGCATCGCCCGAGCCGCCCTCAGTTACAAACTCAAGGTTACTGCTCATTGCGGGTACATCAAGTGTAAAGAATAACTGCTCTTTTGCTGCGCCCGACAAACCTGTTTTAGCTACGCCATTTTCAAGCTGATTAGTCGGCTCAGTTACTACATCACCGGCATTTTTTGCCATTTCAGCAACATAACTCACAGCTAGTTTTGCAAACTTACTCGCGTGAGCCGCATCAAATTGGGCATCATTTGATGTGTGGATCAAAGGGTTAATGTCACTCATCGTTGATTCAAATGGCATTGAGGCGGCAAACCCTTGTTGATACCAAGAGGCATGATCTGAGCAGCCATAACCACATTGATCAAAGCCATAGCTCACTGCGGGCTGGTAAGCATCGAGCAACTGCGATAAATACTGATTTTGCGATGAGTTTGTGTAATCTGTCATCATCACAATATCTGTGCTACTGCCGTTATTGCCAGTCATATCAAACTGTACCATGCCTACAACATTCTTACCCTGTGTTTTATAACTTTGAGCAATATCTTTTGAGCCCCTTAGGCCTACTTCTTCAGCAGCAAACCCCATAATTTGTATGGTCCGCTGAGGTTGGTAGTTATTTTCCACTATTGCTTTTAAGGTTTGTGTGAGCACTGCAATACCCGAGGCATTATCATCTGCACCAGGAGCTCGGCCATTACTTGGATTAGACTGATTGATTGAGTCTAAATGGCCACCAATAACGACTATTTCATCTGCTTTTTCTGCACCAGGAATGGTCACAATAACTGATGATTGCGAAAAACTATGGTTAAAATACTCAACACTGATATCACTGCGGCTACTAGCTATTTGCTGCCAATGGCTCTTTAACCAATCAGCTGCATCAACACCACTTTGCACGGCATAATATCGGTTATGAAAGTTCATCATGCTATTAACCGTATCGCTCAGTTCACTACTATCAATCGATGATATTAGCGCGTTAACTGTCGAGGCATTATCAATACTGTAGTTTACTAGGCTCGCATTCATCGCAGTCTGCGAAACCGCATTTAATTGCTGAGTATAGAGCTCTGCATCTGCTAATGAGTCATGGGCTACAAAACCACCGCAGCGATGATAGTTATCGTGCATAAACTCACTTAAACCAGCGATATCCTGCTTGTTAACGCGCATAAAATTAACTTGATTCAAAACCGATTTTTGCATCGCAAAATTGCTGTTTGGTTTACGTTTACTCACGGTATCTTGTTGAAAGTGCTCAGCAGCAAGGGCATCAATAGTGACCCAAATTGTTTCGTCTTGCGCTGCATAACTTAGTTGGCTCAGTGACAGTGTGGCAAAGCCTACTAAGCACTGTGTTAGGCGGGTTGTCATAATCAATCCTTTTATGATGTGTATTTTAATGAAAATAAAAAAGGGAGCCGAAGCTCCCTAAAAGGGTGGCTAGTTAGCCGAAATGGTGAGAGTTACACCACTTGCAGCGCTGTAGCCGCGAAGGTCGATATACCAAGTACCCGCTTGAGGGTTTGTAAATGTACAGGTTTCGCTATTGCCGTTTTTATATGGACGGCAGTCATAGCTAGATGTTGTCGATTGCGAACCAAAATTCACATACAAGTCAGCATCACCAGAGCCACCAGAAATAGTCACATCCAGTGACGAATAACCCGCATCTAGATCTTGTGTAAAACGAGTCCAGCCATTTCTTGCTACACTCAAGTTAGACTCAGTGCGGTTAATCGGCGTTACACCACCACCGCTGCCCGAATCATAGCTACCTGTGAGTGATACACCTGAAATTTGATTCCACGCTTCAACCATTACGTAGTAAGTACCTGCTTGTACGTTACTAATAGCGCAGCTTTCTGTACTGCTAGATGAAGTGCTTTTACAATCAAAGTTGCTCAGTGTTGGTTTTGCGCCATACATAACGTAAAGGTCTGCATCACCACTTCCACCAGTTGTATTGAATTGCAAGTTCGTTGCGTCTGCTGGCACTTCAAGAGTAAAGAACATTTGATCTTTAGCAGCACCACTGATCCCTGTACGTGGCACACCATTGGTTAGTTCTTCATCACCGCCCGGAGGTGGCTCAGTTGTTCCACAGCTACTACCCGCACTCAAGCTCGAAGTCACACCAACCGCCGCAAGCGCTGCTTGAACATCTGCTGGTTCGTAATTTAAATCACACGCTGCATCCATCACGCCGTTACCTGCTAAATCCCAGTTTGTGCTGGCTGTCCAGTAAAGTTGGTTAGCACGCGCCATCACAACAAATGCCTTTTGCGTATCCCAACCTGGTGTGGTTGCAAGGTTATAAAATGCCTTGTTGAATACACCTGAGCTGTAGTGCACATCCATACCAGAGTAGTAATTGTTTTGATGGTCAATCGAGCTGCCATCTTGGGTGGGGTTATTCATGTAACGTAATGCACCGTTACCTTTAAAGATTTCCTGACCCACTAACCAGTCATTTGAGCCTTTCATGTAAAACTCAGCTGCTTCACCTGCCATATCAGAGAAAGCTTCGTTCAAACCACCTGATTTACCAGAATAAATAAGCCCTGAATTTTGTTCGGTAAAACCATGGCTCACTTCATGGGCCGATACATCAAGGCTAACCAGTGGATAAAACGTATTTTGACCATCACCAAATGTCATGGCACTGCCATCCCAAAATGCATTTTCGTAGTTATTACCATAATGAACACGCATTTTTAGCTGGAAGGTTAAAGGCGCGGTACCTAACCAGTCGCTATACATATTGAAAATAACGTTACCAAAATAATGTGCATCATTTAATGGCGAGTATGCTCCGTTTATTTCTTTAAAGGTATTTTCTGGGCATGTAAACGAATACGCTGACGAACCACTTGTACCACCATTTAAATTAATGGTTCTTACGTTAGCGTTATTCATCGTACAAGTACTGCCTGACTGAGTAACATCTAGGCTATCAAAATCAGTACCGTAAATGTATTTGCCGGTTTTTAAGTTACCGCCTGGGCCCGTTGCACTAGCATGTTGTAAGTTATCGAAGCTAAATAAAACTTCACCGCTGTTTGCATCAATAATTTGATACGGACGAGATGGGTTATCGCCATACGTCACATAAGATACTTCATACACTAGGTGTGCAACGCTGTCTTCATCTAGCCAAATAGCTAAGCGGGATTGTTCATTATGCTTTTTTAACCCAACTGATTTAATTGCAGCGGGTGAGTTAGCAAGGCCCTTCGCCATTGCTTTTTTCTTGTTAAGTGCCGGAGACACTGAATCGATGTCGGCGGCAATGTCATACACTGCTGCACCATGTGCGCGTTTTAATTGGCCATTACCATCAAATGTAAGGCTAACCGTATCGCCGATGACAGGTAGACCTTGATACATCTGCTGATAACGGCGCGTGGTGTTGCCGTTACTGGTTTTGATTTCTTTTAATACAACTAAATCATTCCCTGCACCTAAACCAACTAACTGATTTGGATTTGCACTCAATACAGATGATGCATTGGTTTGCAAAGCTTGGTTAATCCCTGTTTGTTCGTTTAGGTATTTCTTGTTCGCAGCTACTGCACTTGTTGCTTGAGTCAAAGCAAAAGCAGCAAGAGTTGCTAGTGTGATTTTAGATAAATTCACGTTTACGCTCCGTTAGATTGTTATGTATTTAATATTTTCCTAGTAACCGGACTGCACTGTTCCCGATTAGTGACCAGCCTAGATTGATTGGAACGAAATTGAAAATGAAACAAAAAATTTACAAATAAAGTATTAACTCTAAACTAAAACCCTATAATTAACAGCAGGATAAGAAAATTAAAGTTTATTAATTGTTAACAAATAAAGTTAAAGTGTAAAATTATTGATACAAAATAATAACATTTGATATACATTTGTACCTTTTATTTGCATTTAATATTGCTCATTTCATTATTTGTGGTTCAAAGCTGAAGGCTTAAATATCCACAAAAAGCCTGGGTACATAATTTGCAGCAATACCAAGTACCTAGAATTTAAGGACTAAGCATGAATACTGAGTTGATACAAAATGAATGGCTAAATGAGCCTTGGCTGGTTGTCATTGGAGGCACTGCACTAGCCGCTATCGCTTTGTTCTTATTGAGGTTTGTAATTATCTATTGTTTAAAAAAATGGACTCAACGCACTGACTTTGTGTTCGACTCTTTATTGGTTGACTCACTCTCTACACCATTGACCTTGTGCACAATGATGGTGCTTGTGATCATTTTTGGTCAGTTATTGAACACCACCGGCTTTATGGCTGAGCACCCCTTACCTATTGCGGCCACCGCTAAATCCATTTGTATTTTTGCCTTAGTGTTATTTTTAGATCATTTCTTATTTGGTACCGTTGATTATTACAGTGCCCGCTCGGTGGTGGTTTCGAATAGTCATAGCATCATTAAAGGCTTGATCCGCTGTGCAATTGTGTGTGTTGGCTTATTGGTGTTATTAGGCACGTTAGGCATATCAATCACCCCAATTATTGCCTCATTAGGCATTACCTCTCTTGCCGTCGCTTTGGCTTTGCAACCGACACTCGAAAACTTTTTTTCTGGCGTGCAGTTGGTGATTGATAAACCAATTCGGGTCGGCGACTTTATAGAGCTTGAAAGTGGCGACCAAGGGTTTGTTGAGAAAATTGGTTGGCGCTCAACCTGGGTGAAAATGTTGCCGAACAACATGATAGTCATCCCCAATAGTCAGCTTTCTAAATCACGCATCATTAACTATTTTTACCCCGAAAAAGAGCTCAGCGTCCCCGTTGAGGTGGGTGTTCATTATGGCTCCGACCTTGAAAAAGTTGAGCAAGTAACTTTGGATGTAGCAAGACAGATCTTAAAAAGCCATGAATGGGGCATTGATGATTACGAGACCTTTGTGGTCTTTCATACTTTTGACCAATCAAGCATCAATTTTACGGTGATGTTAAGAGCAAAAGAGTACTTTAACCGCTTTTGGGTAAAATCTGCGTTTATCAAAGCATTACATCAACGTTACGCAAAAGAAGGAATTGTGATCCCTTACCCAATCAGAGCTATAAATACCAGCCAAGAATCGGCTCACTTTAAACAGGCTGATTGACCTAACTGAAGTTATCATAATTGCACATTCATCAGGTTTTTTTTGTCTCTTTTGAGACATTATTAACAGCGATTATACATATGCAATCAGCACCTTGAATTTTTACTCTAAAATGTCATAAAAATCGCATAAACACTGTGACATACCTATTTTAGAGGCGTACTATATGCGGCCAGAAAGTGACTGCTTTCTGCGTCTTGTTATAAAAATATTTAAGGTCAAACAATGAATGCTTGGTACCTCATTTGTTTTCTTTCAGCATTAGCTATTTTTATTGCTTTTGCTAACCAATTCATCCTCAAAATGCAAACTACAATTGCTATAACAACAGGTTCTGTTGTTATTTCTCTACTTCTTATACTTGCCGTTAAAATGCTTGGTGATACCACCGCCCTCGAAATGACTCAAGTTGTCTCCAGTATCAACTTTAATCAGTTGCTATTAAAAGGGATGCTCGGCTTTTTGCTGTTCGCGGGTGCGCTAGAAATCAACTTAGCAGCCCTTCGAAAGCAACGGTGGGAAATTACCGCATTAGTATTATTTTCAACCATAACCTCAACGGTCATTGTTGGTTACTTAAGCTATTATTTGTTTGCTTTTGTTGGCTGGCCAGTACCGTTTATTTATTGCTTGTTGTTTGGTGCTTTGATCAGCCCAACCGACCCGATTGCAGTGTTAGCCATTATTAAACAAATGCGAGCCCCAGAAGGTATTTCTGTGCAAGTTGAAGGTGAGTCTTTGTTTAATGATGGTATTGGTTTGGTGATTTTCACAACGATATTTTCAGTGGCCTTTTATGGCACCGAAGCCACCTTTACTGACGTTGCAGAATTGTTTTTAGTTGATGCAATTGGCGGTATCGTGTTTGGTCTGGTGATTGCTTTAGTCGGGCATTTTTTAATTATTAATAGCCGCGATGTGAACATTCGTTTACTACTAACCCTGACCATTCCAACAGCCGGCTTTGCAGCAGCAAATATTTGGGAAATCTCAGGTGCCCTTGCTATGGTCACCAGTGGTATCTTACTTGGCAATATTACTCGTTCAAAAGCAACAGAGCGTACCGGGCCTGAAGATACTCGCTACGTGAAAGACTTTTGGCATGCCACAGATAGCTTTTTAAATGCCTTGCTGTTTTTGATCATCGGAATGCTAATTGTCACCATGCCTATTACTCTTGAAGAAATTGGCTTAGGTTTACTCATGGTGCCTGTGGTGTTGCTGGCTCGTTTTTTAAGTGTAGGCACGCCATTTGTATTCTTTAAAAAGTACCGCCAGTACGATAAGCACTCAGTGAAAATACTCACTTGGGGTGGCTTACGGGGTGGTTTAGCGCTTGCAATGGCAGCTGCCATCCCACGTGATCAGGTAATGATCGCAGGCTCTGATTTACATGACTTGATTGTTATTGTCACTTATGTGGTGGTGATCTTTTCGATTATCGTACAAGGTTTGACAATTTCGCCGTTGATCCAAAGCAGTATTCAATCAGCAGAAGCCAAAAATTAAGCACTAATTTTTACTTTAAAGGCTCGATTATCGAGCCTTTTTTTGTGCTTTATCGGAATACATTCGTGCGTCTGCAACAGCAAGTAATTTAGTCAGCGAGCAAGGCTGCTGATCTGAAAAATCGGCAATGCCATAGGAAAAGCTAAGTTCAACCAGGTTATTAAAACTATTAGGTAAGTGACTGAATGACAAAAATAAACGCTGCATAATAGCCTCGCAATCACTGGTATTTAAATCTGTAAACAAAATTACAAACTCATCACCGCTCAACCGCGAATATAAATCCGCTTTGCGACAGCAGCTTTCCAGCAACGTTGCAAAATCTTTTAGCAACCGATCACCTGCGGCATGACCGAACTGGTCGTTAATTGCTTTAAAGTTATCTAAATCTATAAATACCAATTTTGCTTTTAAATGCTGGCGAATGCATAAATCAAGGTAATGTTCAGCTGTGCTAATAAAACCCCGACGATTGGGTAATAAGGTAAGCTCATCTGTGGTTGCTAATTGCATAACCGCAAACTCACGCTCGACAATTGCTGCAAAGTCTTTTAAAACTTTCGTATCTTTATTGTTAAAACTGCGAGGTTGGTGATCAATAAGGCACAAAGTGCCAATTCTATTTCCTGATTTAAGTGTGATTGGGCAACCTGCATAAAAACGAATATTTGGGTCACCCATTACCAGCGGGTTATCTGCAAAACGTTTATCGTTTAAGGCATTTTCAACCACTAGGGGGTCTTTATATAAAATTGCATGGGCGCAAAAAGAAATGTCTCTTGCAGTCTCTGTCACATCTAACCCCACACATGACTTAAACCACTGTCTATGCTCGTCAATTAAGCTAATGACACAAATTGGCACAGAGAAAAACTGTTGGGCAAGGCGAGTGATTCGGTCAAAGGCGGGGTCGCTCTGAGAGTCTAATACATCCAAAGAGCGAAGCTCTTCAAGCCTTGCTTGCTCATTTAACGGCACTGCTGGTCGTTCCATTAGATTGCCTTTTGATCAAAATCACATGTATTTCTTAACCCTAGCAGAAAAAAATGGTCTATTGCATACAAACAATTTCTTAAATTTCTGCTATGCCCATGTATCTAGGTGTTTATTACCCTCTTCATCTTCTTCTATGGCATTTTTACCGCTTTTATCATCTTTTTTAGCAGCTTTTTTTCGTCGCTCTATTTCTCGTTTTTGGCGTTTTTCAAGTTCAATTCGCTGCACGTTCGCATCTTTTACGCCCGCAATGTGAAATGCGCCTTTACTTTCTAACTGTAGCCGTGTAATTCGACCTAAAAAGGGGATCATGATATCCATTTGTACCTCCTATCTATCCATTTATTATCGGCGGTTATAGCATATACTTTAATTTCGCAAAAAAATGCTTGCCAAATATTAGCAAAGCATGTTTATCTATATGCGTAACTTATTTAAACAGATTTACGCACTGGTTTATACAAACGAGTGCAATACAGGAAAAATTATGCGCTTCAATCTGACAACTATCCATCATCACCATCATTCACCGGAATAGCCTGTCAGGTTTTTCGCTGAGAGGTTATTCCTAAAAGGAACCTCTGGCGAGCAATCAACCCAATTATTTATTTTCGCCCTGAGGTTCCCTCGGGGTTTTTAGTTTTTGAATTAAAGGAAAATGAATAATGAGCAATACCAACCGTTTACGAATCGCCATCCAAAAAGGCGGCCGCTTATCAAAAGACTGCCAAGAGTTGCTAAAGCAACTTGGTGTGAAATTAAATCTTCGTGAACAACGTTTAATCGCACACTCCACCAATATGCCAATTGATGTACTGCGTGTACGCGATGACGATATTCCGGGCCTAGTAATGGACGGTGTGTGTGATCTGGGTATCGTAGGTGAAAACGTACTTGTTGAAGTACAAGCCGAACGCGAACGCCAAGGTGTGGAATTCGAAGTAAACAAACTTTCTAAGCTTGATTTTGGTTACTGTCGCCTCGCACTTGCATGGCCGCAAGAACTTGGTCCACAAAATAAAAGCTGGTTCGAAGGTAAACGCATTGCCACTACCTACCCAGAAATCTTAAGCCAATACCTAAAACGCGAAGGTATTAACGCAAGCACAGTTATGTTAACGGGCTCTGTTGAAGTTGCGCCGCGTGCTGGTTTAGCTGATGCAATTTGTGACTTAGTATCTACAGGTGCAACGTTAGAAGCAAACGGCTTAATGCAAGGCGATACCATCTTAGAATCAAACGCATGTTTAATTCAAAACAAGAATCTAACTGATCAAAGCAAACTTGATTTAATCAATACGCTAATGCCACGTTTACGTGGTGTACGCCAAGCAAAAGAAAGTAAATACATCATGCTACACGCACCAAAAGCAAAGCTTGATGAAGTATGCGACTTACTACCTGGCACAGGTCAACCAACTTTACTATCGCTTGCTGGTAGCGACGATTATGTTGCGCTACATATGGTTAGCAGCGAAACCCTTTTCTGGGAAACAATGGAACAGTTAAAAGCACTAGGCGCTAACTCAATTCTTGTTATGCCAATTGAAAAAATGATGGAGTAATTATCCATGTTTCGCTGGAATGAGGAAAATCAACAAGCACAGCAGGCGGTACTTACCCGCCCTGCTGTTACCGCAAGTAAAGAGGTTGAAGCAATTTGCATCGACATCTTAAATGCAGTTAAAACACAAGGTGACGCAGCGTTATTAAAGATGGCAACAGAGTTTGATAAGCGCGAAACACCTCGCTTATTAGTGCCAGTTGAAGAAATAAACCAAGCTGAGCAGCTATTATCAAACGAGTTAAAAGCTGCCATCGAAACGGCCTATGCCAATGTAAAACGTTTTCACCAAGCACAATTACCTAAAGACATTAAGTTAACAACGCAACCTGGCGTATTGTGTGAACTTAAATATCAAGCCATTGAAGCGGTAGGTATTTACGTGCCAGGTGGTAGTGCGCCACTGCCATCGTCAGTAATTATGCAAGGGGTGCTTGCACAGTTGAGTGGTGTACAAACCGTTGTGCTTACTACACCTGTGAAAGCCGATGAAACTATCAACCCTGCCATTTTATATGCGGCAAAACTATGTGGTATTAAAACCATTGTAGAAAGTGGCGGCGCGGGTGCGATTGCAGCGATGGCTTACGGTACAGAATCAGTGCCTAAAGTGAACAAGATTTTTGGCCCGGGAAATAGCTTTGTCACCATGGCAAAACAACTTGTTGCGCAAACTATTCCGGGTATGGCGATTGATATGCCAGCGGGCCCTTCTGAAGTGCTAGTGATTGCTGATGAGCGTGCAAACCCAGACTTTATTGCGGCAGATTTATTATCGCAAGCGGAGCACGGTGCAGATTCACAGGTTATTTTACTGTGTAACAGCGAACGCATTATTGAAAAAACACAGCAAGCATTAACAGAGCAGCTAGCAAAATTAAGTCGTAAAGACACTGCCGAGCAAGCCCTTGCTAACTCAAGCTTGATATTAGTCGACTCGGTTGATCAAGCCTTTGCAGTGTCTGCGCAATATGGTCCTGAGCACCTTATTCTACAGCTTGCTGATGCGCAGCCTTATTTAAGCTTAGTGAAAAATGCCGGTTCAGTATTTGTGGGTGATTACACTCCGGAGTCTGCCGGAGACTATGCATCGGGTACGAACCACGTACTACCAACGTATGGTTACAGTGCGACCTATTCGAGCTTAAACTTACTGGACTTCTTTAGAACTTACACAGTGCAAACCATCAGTAAAAATGGCTTACGTGAATTATCTAAAGCAATTTTACCTTTAGCTGCAGCAGAGGGGCTTGATGCTCACGCTAATGCTGTTTCAATTCGTCTTGAGGCTATGAATAATGAGCGATAATTCAAAAATAACAACGCTGTTGCCAGACAACATTGCAGCGCTAACAGCCTATAGTTCAGCGAAAAGTGAAAAGCTGACAGGCACAACGTGGTTAAATGCCAATGAAAGCCCGTATTCACGTACGCCAAATATCAATTTAACGGATTTAAATCGCTACCCTGATCCGCAGCCTCAGCAAGTGATCAATCGTTACGCTTGCTATGCTAATTTGGAGCCAGAGCAAGTATTGATGACTCGTGGAGCTGACGAAGGTATTGAGCTATTAGTACGTACTTTTTGTAGCCCTGCTAAAGATAGCATTGCACTCTTTTTGCCAACTTACGGCATGTACAAAGTCACTGCTGATACCCACAACATTGCGATTAACGGCTTAACTCAAGAGCTGTTATTAAAAGGCACGGTTGATGAGATTGTCACTGCGGTTGCTGATTCAAAGCTGGTGTTTATTTGTAATCCAAATAACCCTACCGGCAGCATGACAAGCTTAGACAAAATCAGAAAAATCACCCAACAACTTGCGGGTAAAGCGATTGTCGTGGTGGATGAAGCTTATATAGAATTTTGCCCAGAACAAACAGCGGCAAGCCTGATCAACGAGTTTAGTAACCTTGTGGTACTAAGGACTTTATCAAAAGCATTTGCACTTGCGGGTTTAAGAACAGGGTTCACCTTAGCCAACAGCAAGCTACTTGCGCCTATTCGTAAAGTGATTGCGCCTTACCCTGTATCAACGGTGGTGGCGAGCATTGCCGCAGATGCATTAAGTAGCGACAACATCGCTTCAATGCGCCGTCAGGTGACAATTCTAAATAGCTTAAAAAACAAACTAAAAAGTTGGCTCGAGCAATCACCTGCCGTTATCAAAGTACTGAGCGGTGAAGGTAACTTTGTCACTTTAAAATTAAAAGACAAACAATCATTTAATATCGCACTTGAGCAAGGACTCGTGATGCGTGCCTTCACTTTATATGGCGAAGATGATTGGTTACGAATTTCTATCGGTAACGAGCAAGAACTAGAACAAGTAAAAGTTTGGTTAGATGGCTTATCACTGACCAGTAAAACAGTAGAACAGGAATTATCATGAGCAACCCGTATTTATTTATTGACCGAGATGGCACGATTATCGAAGAGCCTATCACCGACAAACAGGTTGATAGCCTCGAAAAATTAGTGTTTTTGCCGAATGTGATCCCTGCTCTATTACAACTTCAAGCGGCAGGTTACCGCCTTGTTATGGTTTCAAACCAAGATGGTTTAGGCACTGATAGCTTCCCGACGGCTGATTTTGATATTGCTCAAGACAAGATGATGGATATCTTAAATAGCCAAGGGATTAAATTTGATGAAGTTCTGATCTGCCCTCACTTTGATGAACAAAATTGTGACTGCCGTAAACCAAAAACAGGCTTACTTACTGAGCTTATGCGCTCGGGTAAAGTCGATTTAGCGCGTTCATTTGTGATTGGCGACCGTCAAACTGACATCGGACTTGCCAATAACTTATGCTGCGAAGGCATTTTGTATGACGGCAGCTGGGATGCCATTGTCACTAAGCTGACAACCGCAAACCGTGAAGGCCGTGTCACTCGTAATACCAAAGAAACGCAAATTGATGTGCAAGTTAATTTAGACCAAACAAAAAATGGCGAAATTAGCACTGGCCTTGGCTTTTTCGACCACATGCTTGACCAAATTCGTACACACGCCAATATCGGACTTAATATTCAGGCCACTGGCGACTTACACATTGATGAGCATCACCTAGTTGAAGATATCGGCATTGCACTTGGCCTTGCCCTTAAACAAGCGCTAGGTACAAAAACGCAAATTGGTCGCTATGGTTTTGCACTCCCTATGGATGAATGCAAAGCAGAAGCGCAAATTGATTTATCGGGTCGCGCCTCGTTTGTATTAAATGCCGATTTTAGCCGTGAAAAAGTGGGCGACTTAGACGTGCAAATGGTTGAACACTTCTTTAAAAGCTTAAGTGATAATGCCGCCATGAGCCTAATTCTGTCGGTTAGCGATGGTAACTGTCATCACCAAGTTGAAGGCTTATTTAAAGCGTTTGCAAGAGCACTTCGCGCTGCGATTGCAAAAGATGCCACACAACAAACTGCCAGCTCTAAGGGGTGTTTATGATTGCCATAATTAATACCGGTTGTGCCAACATTAACTCAGTTCGTTTTGCCTTTGAGCGCTTAGGGAAGACGCCAGAGGTGATCACCTCCCCTGAACAACTGAAAGGCTTTGAACGTGCGATTTTACCCGGCGTAGGTCATGCTTCTGTTGCCATGAAGCGTTTAAAAGACGGTGGTTGGCAGCAAGCAATTGATGAATATCAACGCCCGCTAATGGGCATTTGTTTAGGCATGCAATTACTTTGCGACAGCACAGAAGAAGGCAATGTTGATTGCCTTGGCAAAATTCCGGGTGTTGTTAAGCACTTAGAAGTGGGCACATTAACCTCACCACACATGGGGTGGAATGACCTAAGCGTGTTAAAAGAGCATGCCCTTACCAAAGGGTTATCGGCGCAAGATCAAGTGTACTTTGTGCATAGCTTTGCTCACACAGTGAACGATGCCACCCTAGTTAGCGGTGAATACGGGCAAGCTTTTTCAGCAATTGTTGCTAAAGATAACTACGCAGGCATGCAGTTCCACCCAGAGCGAAGCGCCAAAGTAGGCACGCGACTTTTACAAAACTTTTTAGATTGGCAGCTGTAAGCGCAGCAAAAAATAAGAGAAATAAACGTGATTATTCCAGCACTCGATGTATTACAAAACCAAATTGTGCGCTTATACCAAGGTAAGTATGATACAGCACAATTTTACCCTTACGAACTTGGCGCACGCTTGCAAGAGTACGCAAACAGCGGCGCAGGCAAACTGCACTTAGTTGATTTAGAAGGCGCGCGCGATCCAAATAAAAAACAGTGGCAGCATATTCAAGCTGCAACCAAAGCGCTTAATGTGCCTTATCAAGTGGGCGGTGGTATTCGCTCTGAGCAAGATGTTGCTGACTGGCTTGAAGCCGGTGCTAACCAAGTCGTGATCGGCTCAATGGCCGTTGAAAAGCGCGAACAAGTAAAGGCGTGGATTGAAAAATTTGGCAGCTCTCACTTTGTTATCGCACTGGATGTTAATAAAACTGACAACGGCTGGGCACCCGCAACACATGGTTGGTTAAGTGAATCTGAGTTTGGTTTGTTCGAACTTGTTGATTTTTACGTGGCACTTGGCGTGGTTGATTTTCTGTGTACTGACATCAGTAAAGACGGCACCATGACTGGCCCTTCGTTTGCACTTTATGAAGATTTAACCAACCACAACAGCGAGATTAAAGTTCAAGCATCAGGCGGTGTAAGCTCACTTGATGATATTGCAAAGCTGAAAAAACTGGGCGTTGGCGGTGTTATCTTAGGTAAATCATTGCTTGATGGTGCCTTTAATGTTGAGGAGGCGCTAGCATGTTATCAAAACGCATAATCCCTTGTTTAGATGTAAAAGACGGCCAAGTCGTTAAAGGCGTTAAATTTAAAGGCCATGAAGTGGTTGGTGATATTTTAACGCTTGCCAAAGCCTACAGCGATGCCGGTGCGGATGAACTGGTGTTTTATGAAATCAGTGCCAGCGTCGAAAAACGCCTACTTGATGTTAATTGGGTAGAGAATATTGCACGCCACATTGATATTCCATTTTGTGTGGCAGGCGGCATTAAATCTGTTGCCGATGCAGCACGTGTTTTAGAACGTGGTGCAGATAAAATCAGTATTAATAGCCCTGCAATTGCTCGCCCAGAGCTTATCAAAGAATTACACGATGAGTTTGGTAAACAATGCGTAGTTGTGGGTATTGATAGCTTTTATGATGAAAACACTGGCGAATATTTAGTGTACCAGCTGACTGGCGACCCAAATGCATCAAGCCGTACTCGCTACAAAACCGAAGAATGGGTTAAGCGCGTGCAAGACCTAGGTGCTGGTGAAATCGTGCTCAATTGTATGAACCAAGACGGCGTGCGTAAAGGCTACGACAATGTTCAGCTATCAAAAATGCGTGCACTGTGCGATATTCCTCTGATTGCATCAGGCGGCGCAGGTACGATGCAAGACTTTGTTGATGTGTTTCAGCAAAGTCAAGTTGATGGCGCACTCGCTGCTAGCGTATTTCACAAGAACGTCATTGATATTGGCGAACTAAAACAATTTTTAACTGATAATAATGTAGCGGCAAGACTATGCAATTAACCAAAGACACTCTTTCTCAAGTCGATTTTGCCAAAAGCGAATTGATCCCAGCTATTGTGCAAGACGCAAGCTCTGGGGTGATTTTAATGCAAGGCTTTATGAATCAAGATGCATTAGCTGCCACTTTCGACAAACAAAAAGTAACCTTTTACTCGCGTTCTAAAGAGCGTTTATGGACCAAAGGCGAAACATCAGAAAACTACCTTGAAGTCGTTTCTGTGCACACCGACTGTGATTACGACTCACTATTAGTACTGGCAAACCCACTTGGGCCAACATGCCACCTTGGTACACAAAGCTGCTTCGGCGATGATGCTAAACCTAGCTTGTCGTTTTTAGCTGAGCTTGAACATGTGATTGTCTCGCGTAAAGACGATGATCCAAGCAAAAGCTACACTGCGTCTTTGTTTGCAAAAGACTTAAGCCGTAGTTGCCAAAAAGTGGGTGAAGAAGGCGTTGAAGTTGCCCTTGCAGCCATGAAGCATGATAACGATGAATTAACCAATGAATCGGCAGACTTACTGTATCACTTAACCGTGTTATTACAGCGCCAAGGCCTATCATTGGCTGATGTGGTGAGCTGTTTACAAGGTCGCCATAAGTAAATTAAGTTCAGTTAGATGCACCTTTTTAGGTGCATCTTTTCAATTTATAAACTATTACATTCAGACTGTATACTTCTAAACTCTAAACGCCAAAAAGCTTTTCGATAGTAAAAAGTTTTTAAACCCATTAAACCTTTTTTATCAGCACCTGCGACTAAGCTAATAACACCATAGATATGAAGGGAAGAACCATGTTAAGTACAGTAAAAACACTCTCACTCATTGCCGCAGGCTTATTATCAGCACAAACATTTGCTTGGGGTGATATGTCACTACAAGAAACTAAAAACCTAGCGCTAGATGCAGCTTCACTAAGCGCTTTAAAAGTAGAAGCAGGCTCTGGTTTTTTACACATAACCGGTAGTGACAGTGATGAAGTAACCGTTAAAGCCGAGATTTATCAAGAAAAGCCTCATGATGAATACTGCTTAAACCTTGAAGCTAAAGGCAATAACGCAGCACTTAGTGCAGGCCAGTGCGATTACCACACCAATAAGCAAACTCGCATTGATTTAACTGTTGCGATCCCTCGTTCATTTAATGTAAAAGTGCACGATGGCTCTGGTGAAATTATTATCAGCAAAGTCGCTGATACAGTGATTAACGATGGTTCAGGTTCAATTACCGCAAATGACATTACAGGCACATTAGAAATCAATGATGGTTCGGGTAGCATAGAGGCACGTAATATCAGCCGTGATATTAAAATTCATGACGGCTCAGGTAATATTGATGTTGCCAACGCACAAGGCAATATCGAAGTACACGATGGTTCTGGTGGTATCGACTTAAATGATATTTCGGGTGATGTTGTCGTTTCAGATGGCTCAGGCAGCATTCGCGTTGATACTGCAGCAAACTTTGAGTTACTAAGTGATGGCTCTGGTTCAGTAAAAGTGACCAACATTGCTGGTAAAACTAAAATGTAAGCCTGCGCTTTTACCATATACGCAACTAAAATGCCCTCCTTTACGAGGGCATTTTGCTTTGTAATCACCAATCTTTATTAGCATTTTTACAAGGGCTTAGGTATCCTTTAGGAAACGTTTAAGGAACTGCTATTTAAAAGGATAGCCTGATATGAAAAAGCCACTCGCCGCCTTACTAACTGGCCTTGTTTTAACCGGTTGTACAGGACTAACAACTGAACAACAAACAGCCATTGATAACTTAACCCCTTGCGAGAAAATTAACGCCCTATTAGGTGCTTACGATAACCGCTTTGAAGGCTTAAAACGTAGCCGTGTAAATACAAAATACATGGAAACATGGACAGCAAAATACAACCTTATTGCCGATAACTGTCAAATCACGGCGCTTGATAAAGACAATGTTACCTACCGCTGTGTAGGCAACTACGAGCAACAGCAACAAGCTGTTACCGATCACACCCGTGCGGTTAATTTTACCCAAGCTTGTTTAGCAAGTAATAACTGGCATCAAACACAAAAAGAGTCTGCTGAATCGCTACGCACCACGTTTGTACTTGATGAAAACAACCCTGTTATCTCAATTCATTCGGGTAAAACCCTATCACGCAAACAGCCTTGGTCTACCACTCTTGAAATTGGTAAGCCAATTGAAGGCAAGTAATACACTCATGAAGGCTATATTAGCCTTCACATCACTATGACAAAATCAAAAAAACCAACCAGCCAATTTAAAACAGATTGCATCGGTCAATGTCATCGCCTAAATGGCTATTGCACTGGCTGTGGTCGCAGTAATGATGAAATTTTTGATTGGATCATTTTATCCGAGCAAGAAAAGCAAGCGATTTTAAATACTCCTCGCCCTGACATAAAAGCGAAATAGTTCTGACACCCAAGCGTCATTAAAGCTTGTTAGCCTGATTCAAACTGACCATCAGGTAACGATAATGACCGCTATTTTTGTAATTAACTTAGCAAGCTCTACTGAACGATTAAACCGTGTTAGCCATGAGCTAAATGCACAAAATTTGGCATTTGAACGCCTTGATGCAATTGATGGTAGAGAGCTGTCTGATATAGAGATAACCAAGCACTATAGTGCTGATTTAAACCTAAACAAATACCATAAGCCCTTGAGTAAAGGTGAAATTGGCTGTTACCTGAGTCACAGAAAAGCATGGCAAACCATTGTCGATAGGCAATTAGATTACGCCATTATTTTAGAAGATGACTTTGTTCTCGACCGCTCTATTCACAGTGCAATTGAAAACATAAATACATTAAAACAGCCTTGGCAGCTAATAAAGTTAGCGGCTTATAAAGACCGTAATCGCGACATTGCCTTTACTAAACCCCTTGCCGATGAGCAACATTTAGTTATTCATAAAAAGCTTATGTCTGGCTGCTGTGCTACGGCTGTTAGTTTTGAAGGTGCAAAAGCGCTATTACGAGCCACTGCCGAATTTGGCCGCCCCGTTGACTGCGATTTACAACATGTGTGGGAAACCGGTGTTTATGGGTATTCTTTACTGCCCTATCCGGTATCACAACCCGATAATTCACAAAGCGATATTCGTGATAGATCAAGCAAAGTTAAAAAGTCGTTTTGGCGACGTAAAAAACAGCAGCTACAAAGTGCACTACTAAACGCAAAATACACTAATCAGTTTGTAAAAGCGCAGCAAGTACCAAGCAAACAGAAAGGAGCCGCAGCTCCTCTCTTACCAATCAAAAATCATTAACGATTTATTTAGCTTGGCTGTTATTTAGCTTGATTTGGGTGGCCAACACCCATCCATGCTTTAAACAATGCCATTTGAGCTGGTGTTGCATCTTTTAATGCTTTGACCTTTTTCTCTTTATCAAAATCTTCGCTAAGTGTTAGCGTTGTACTTTGCAGTGCATCGCGTCGAATGAAGTCAACAGTCACTGTGTCGCCTGCTTTGAACGTTTCGAGGCTGGCTGTTAAATCTTTACCCACATGCTTTTTGTTAAACGCGACGATTTTATCATCCGTTGTTAAGCCCGCTTGCCATGCAGCGCCACCACGGCGAACATGCGTTAGGGTGAGTAACTCACCGCTGTTTTTAGCAAACGAATCAATACTCGGTATTGATTTTGCGCCTTCTGGGCGAATTAAACCTAAGCCTACTTTTGCAAGTAACAAATCAAAGTCGATAGCAGCTGGCTCGTCCACATTCGATTGCCACCAAGCACTGTAATCACGACCAGTTAGCTCTTTTAAAATCGCTTTAACATCATCTGGTGTAAAACCATCTGGTAAACGGTGCTTGTTATAAAGCGCACGGTGAACATCGCGGTAACTAATTTTGCCATCGCTTTTTTCTAGCAAATCAATATCGAGTGCCATTGAAATCAACGCACCTTCTAAATAGATATTAGTGCTGTAGTTGCGAGCGTGGTCGCCGCCTTGATTAATCCACTTATCAAAGCTTGTTTCAGTTGCACTTTGTACTTCGCGACCCGGTGTTTGTAAGTGACGATTAATGGTTTTCGTTAACGTACCGAAGAACTCATCAGTTGTTTCAATACCAGCACGCACCATTAAGTGATCTTCAAAGTAGCTGGTTGAGCCCTCTGCAATCCATAATGTTTTCGCATAGTTAATATTGGTGTAGTCGTACGGTGCGATACCTTTAGGGCGGTATGCTTTTACGTTCCAAGTATGAATAAATTCGTGTGCTGCGGTGCTGATAAACGCAAGGTAATCTTTACGAGAACCAAAACGGTCACGTGGGCGCTGGATAATTGTTGAGTTTAAATGCTCTGTTGCACCGCCTGCTCCTGACGTAGCATGCACCATAAATACATAACGCTCATACGGGTAGCTATCCCAAATTACATTACCGGTTGTCACTAGCTTTTTAAGGTCAGTTAGCATTTGATCTACGTCGTAGTTGCCTTCACCCCAAATAACTAACTCATATTCACGGCCATCAACGGTGAACTTGTGTAGCTCGTTGATACCCGTTTCGATTGGTGAATCAACTAAAATATCGTAATCAGCGGCTTTAAAACTGTGTTTAGAGCCCGCATTTTCCATACCCGATACTGAACGCCATGCTTTTGGTACATCTAGTTCAACTTTAACTGGATCTTGACGGAATGATTCACTGAACATGAAAAAGCCTGATGCATCAATGAAGGCATGGCTGTCATCAATATGACGAGCACGTTTACCTAGCTCGTTAGCGTAAACTTGGTAATCAACATTGACTTGAGTAGGTTCGTTTAGATGAACACGCCACGTGCTGTGGTCAATTTTTTCCCACTTTAATGCTTTACCATCATCATCTTTTGCTTCGAAAAAGCGCACACCATTGGCAAGATTTAAAATTTCGTAACGGCCAGTACGCCAAGCTGGAAGTTTAATATCTAAATGCGCTTGTGCTGTTTGCGGAAATTCAACACTTACATTACCTAAATGGTGCTCTGGCTGAGTGATAGACAGTGAGTAGTTCACATCTGCAAACGCACTGCTAGAACAGGCCGCCAAAATAGACATTGCCAAAAACTTTTTCATAACAACTCTTTTTATTACTATCAAAATTACGAAATAGACTAACAATTGCGATAAAAAATGTGAATTAAAAACCGATAAACAGCCATTGCAACAAGTTTGATAGACAAAATAGCTAAGTTTTTGACTTGGAACCTACATTTCGTACTATTTTGTTGTAAACTTAGCTTATAGACAGTTGATTAATAACGGCGGTATTACTCGGTGCAGCAACAGCATGATCTTCTTAATAAAAAGTTAAAACAAGCAATCGATGCCCGGACGGTTGTTGAGGATGCACGCAAACACCAAGTTGAGGTTCTTTCTCAGTTTGCTGCAAAGTTATCTCTAAGTTGTAAGGGCTTAGATATTGAGTTAGATAATCGCCTCGCTAAGTTTAGAAGTGCTCTGAAAAAAGGGGTTGACTTTAACCTTCTTTCACCTTTTATTGATGATGTTCTAGGGCTATTAAAACACCAAGAAGCAAAGCAAATTGCTTTACAACGCGAACTTAACAACAGTGTCAATGATGCAGGAAAGCAGCTACAAAAAGTAAAAGGTTTACCGGATGATGCCCGTCGTTCTTTACGCCATTTGCTTGATCATGAGTTAAATAACATCCAATCTAACCATGACTTTATCCCTTTATTATCTAAACTGGTAATAATTTATCATCAAGCTTTACAGGCAAAGCTTTCGACAAAAAGTGAAACTGAATCACAAATTAAACCCGAGCTTGCAGCCGAACTACTTAACCTAGCAAATGATCTCGTTTTAGAGGATGAAAGCGCTGAACAAATCAAAGCAATAAAGAATAACATTACACATAACGACTGTATTGATGATTTACTTGATTCTGCTCTAAAAATTATCACGATTATTACTCGTAATATGAGTAAAGAGCGTCAATCAGCACAGAGTTTTTTGATCTCTTTAAATCAAACAATTGAAGATTTACATCATTCAATTGTTTCAACCAGTAAACATTCTGAGTCACTTAGCGCTGAGTACGAGTCGCTAAATAAGCAAATAGAAGCAAAAATTAAAAACCTTAATACTCAGACGCAACAAGCAACGTCAATATCGTCCCTCAAAGAGCTAGTCGAAGAAGAGTTAAAATCATTAAGTGATGATTTAATTGCAAAAGAAAAATTAGAACAGAGTGAAAGAGAGCATTTATTAAATAGCTTTAACGACATTAATAAAAGAATAAGTCATTTAGAAAGCAAACTCTCAACTTACAAAAAACGGTTAAATGAACAACGCTATAAAAGCTTACTTGATGGTTTAACAAAGCTACCAAACAGAGCCGCGTTCGATGAACGTTTTAATCATGAATTTCATTTATTTAACATCCAAGAGTCTGATGTGACATTTGTGGTGCTTGATGTCGATCACTTTAAATCTATTAATGATAGGTATGGCCACAGTGCTGGCGATAAAACATTGCAAGTTATTGCTAAAGCACTACAAAAATCAATTCGTAAATCAGACTTTATTGCCCGTTACGGTGGTGAGGAATTTGTGTTATTAATGACAGGCATGTCTATTGAAAATGCAGTTAGCTCTCTTGAAAAACTGCGCAAAAATATTCAGGCAATACCGTTTAAATTTAAAGATAAGCAAGTAGAAATCACTATTTCTCTTGGTGCTACCCAACTTAAAAAAGGTGATACCCCGCTGATTGCTTTTGATCGTGCCGACGATGCTCTGTACAAAGCAAAAAATGAAGGACGAAATAAAGTTTGCATTAGCAAATAAAGCCCTTATCTCAATGGTGAGGTCTTTGACACACAATGATAAAGGCTCATAGATGAGCCAGGAGAGTGCTTATGTTAAAACAACTGAATCCTACAGGTGTACTGGATTTACTATCGCAACTAGAAGTTGATCTACTCGAACAGTCATCCACCAGCGAGCGCTATAAATTATTTAGGAACTGTGTGCTCGCGGTTCTCAATGTGGGCAGCCACACCGATTCAAGCTCTGAAATTTACAATAAATACGAAGACTTTGATATTCGCTTATTAAGCCGCGAGCGTGGTATTAAAATTGAACTTGAAAACCCACCCGAATCCGCTTTTGTTGATGGTGAAATTATCACTGGTATACATGAACATATCTTCTCGGTTATTCGCGATATTCTGTTTATTTGTCAAAAATACGAAAAAGACTTAACAGAGCAAAAAACCATTACTCATATGGTATTCGACATGCTGCGAAATGCAGGCGCACTGAGAGTGAATAGTGATCCGAGCATGATAGTTTGCTGGGGCGGCCACTCAATTAACGAAGTTGAATACAAATATACAAAACAGGTTGGCTACGAACTCGGCCTTCGTGGCTTAAACATTTGTACTGGTTGTGGCCCAGGTGCAATGAAAGGCCCAATGAAAGGTGCCACCATCGGCCATGCTAAACAGCGTATTACAGATAATCGTTACTTAGGTTTAACCGAGCCAAGTATTATTGCCGCTGAGCCACCTAACCCGATTGTAAATGAATTGGTGATTTTACCCGATATCGAAAAGCGCTTAGAGGCATTTATTCGTACCGCCCATGGCATTATCATTTTCCCAGGTGGTGCAGGCACTGCAGAAGAGTTGTTATACCTTTTAGGTATTTTGTTGCATCCTGATAACGAAAAACAATGTTTACCAGTGATCTTAACTGGACCTAAAGAAAGTGAAAACTACTTTATTGAGCTGTGTAAATTCGTTGAGAAAACACTCGGTAAAGCGGCGCTTGAGAAATTTGAAGTAATTATTGATGACCCTGAACGTGTGGGTAAAACACTCAAAGCGAAAATGGCTGATGTGCGTGAATACAGAAAGAGTCAAGGTGACGCTTACTACTTTAACTGGACGCTAAAAATCGACCATGATTTCCAACAGCCGTTTGCACCAACTCATGCTAATATGTCGAGCTTAGATTTACATTTAGATCAACCAACTCAGCAACTCGCAGCTAACTTACGCCGAGCATTCTCAGGCATTGTTGCAGGTAATGTTAAAGACGAAGGTCTACAAGCCATCAAACAACATGGCCGCTTTATACTTAGTGGTGAGCCTTCGTTAATGGCTGATATGGATAAGCTGCTGGCAGCATTTGTAGATCAAGGTCGTATGAAGTTGCCTGGCAGTAAGTACATCCCTTGCTATGAGATCAAAGCTTAACAGGAGACTATGTGACAACCCAATTACTTTTAATAGATGCGCTAAATCTTATTAGGCGCATCTATGCTGTTGATAGTAATCAGAGTCATCACAGTGAAGAGCATATGATAAAAGCAAGCTGTGCCCGAGTGGCACATGCTTGCAAAAAGTTACGCCAGCAAACGAATGCGACTCACGCCATTGCCGTGTTCGATGGTGAAAGAAGTTGGCGTTATCACTACTTTGAGGCGTACAAAAGCACTCGCTCACCAATGCCTGACACCCTCAAGCAAAACTTATCACGCTTTAAACAAGCAATTGAAGACACAGGCATTGTGGTGTTTTCACCTGATAACGATGAAGCCGACGATATCATTGCCACCCTTGCTTACAAAGCAGCTACAAATAAAGTAGCTTCGACTATCGTGTCTACTGATAAAGGCTTTTTACCGTTTTTATCTGAACAAATAGCTATCTATGACTACTTTAAAAAGCAATACATTGAAGTTGAAGATATTAAACAGCGCTTTAATGTACCAAAGCATCGACTTGCTGATTTTTGGGCTTTGGCAGGCGATAAAACCAATGATATTCCTGGTGTTAAAGGGATCGGTAATAAGTCGGCACAGCAATTAATTAATGGTTATGAGTCGATAGAAGCGGCCATAAACGACGATGAGCTAAACCCTACTCTTAAACGCAAGCTAAGCTCAGAAATGGAGATGTTTGTGATATCAAAAAACCTCGTCATGCTGCGTACTGATATTAACTTAGGCTTTAGTTTAAAGCAGTTAAGGCTCAATTAGTCGCAATCTCGTAGCACAGTTGGCCAACTGAGCGTATACTGAAAATTCGCGTTAATTTTATAGAGTTACACATGTTTAAAAAGGTTTTCCAATATCTGGTACTTGGGTTAGGTGTTTATGCACTGATAGCAACCCTCGTGATCACTTTTTATAAAGATGATCCACAAGCCATGATCTGGCAAGACCGTGAAGCCTTCAATAAGCGATATATTGCAAAGCTATCTGTTGATAAACCTGAAAATCTAAATGCGGTGCTTGATTATTTAGGCAGCCCCGATCTAACCTATGCAAAACGCACCGAAGACAATGTTTGGCAAATAATTTTTTACCGCACTCAGCACGTTAAATCCGATGGAATAACGACAATAGACGAGTGCACGGGCCTACTTTTTAAGAATGGTCAGTTGGTGTTATGGGGGCCAAGTGCCTATGAAAGCTATCAACAAGAAACCTAAACGCTTATGATGGAAAATGTAACCCCTCGGGAGCTAGCGCGCTTATTTGATAGTACGCACCAATTACTTAAACTTTACCATCAAAAGCAAAAATGGTCTCAAATCTTCCCTTTATTAAGTAACCTTGCTGAGCGGTACTACCTATTATACCAAGCCTACCCAAAAGGGATGCAAGCGCAATTAAGCTTGTATGTAGCGAACCACGGCTACACCACAAATTTAGTCGTAAACCAATGTGTTGTAGCCTGCATTTTATGCCGTAGTCTTAATTACAACCAAGCTATTAGTGAGCAAATTATTAGTTGCTGCTTAGCTAATTACCTGTGCGTGCAATCGCAAAGTAACAAATTGGCAGCAAGTAAAGCACTCACCCCGCAAGATAAAAAACTATGGCAATGCCGTCATCAATTAGCGGCAAAACTACTAAAAGAGTCAGGCTCGCATACACTGCCTATTCAGCATTTATTAGCGCGTCTAAATAAGTATAAACAAGCACTACTAAGTGCACCGAAAATTATGATTTACGATGGTGCAACAACCTTAGTTGCTCTAGCTAATATTATTGCGATGAATACGACTTATCGCGAGTCAGGTGGGCACATAAGCGTATACAAAGCGTTAGCTGATATATATTTGCGTACACCGAACGAATTTGCACAAAATGCCATAAAAGCTCTGATTGCGCATATTGGCCCTTACATTCCGGCCAGTGAAGTAAAATATGCCGAACAAGTACTTATCTATTTAGCGACAGATGAACATGGTCGTCATATTTTAGTCGATGTGAGTCGTCCTGAAAAAATTCGTTGGCATCGCATCAAGGCAAGCTTAACGACTTGCGCTAAGCAAAGGCCTTGTAAAGATACTCGCTTGCTCTACACAGTATGGTTTAGTGAGAACATAAGTTTTGCTGAGCCACAACCAATAAATGAGCAACGTAGGCAACAATATTTAACGTTAATTAGTGCATTAAAAGTATCAAAAGAATATAGCTATCAAGGTTTAAATAAGCTTTTAAGCCCCTACCCTGAATTAATAACACAGCTCACTGTTGCCGCTAAACCCTATAATAAAGAGCAGCAAAGAGCTAAAGACTTGCGCCATTGTTTATCTATGGTCGGATACGATAACGCCCCTGCGATTATTCAAAAAGTATTATTTCAACGCTTAGTCGCAACCACCTCTCACCCACTTTTTCAGCATATCTCTAAGCGCCTTGAGAACATGGTACGTATTATCCAAGCGTTATTTAAACACATCGATTCAATTCAATTTGAGCAGGTTGCTTTGCCATTGTATGCCTATGTTCTTTATCTTTGTGAACATCAAGCAACCAGTATTTCCCGTAAAACGGTATTTGAGCAAGCTGAAAAACAAGTGATTAGCCCTCCTCTTGGCTGTTTGTTTGGGGTTAGTCAGTTAAACCAAGAACCACTAACGGCGTATTTAAATCAACTAATTGGCGATAACAATTGGACACAGCATTTACTTGGTAGTGAGCAACATAAAAAACAAACTCTCGATATTAATGAAAAACATTGGGTCGCGATTAAGCTATTTACTTATTATGTTTTTCAGCCAAAAGCACTTTTTAGTAGTTGGCAGGAACAAATTATTTTCGATAGTTTATCGGCCGCTGGATGGCAATCAAAAGCAGATTTTTATGCATATCTCAAAAACTGTGAATTTGCAGACAATTTTTAGATTGTGTTGTTAAAAAGTGCGAAAACGTTAAATAAATATGAACTTTAGTCTATTTATAGTCAGTATTCACAGGATAAACTGGCAAAAAGCTGAATAAATTGCTATAAAAGCCGCTTAAATTTTCAAACACATCCACGTAAACCCTCTAACAAGTAAATCGCATGCTATTTCGCGATAAGTTTACGTGTTTATCTACTCATAAATAGGAAAAGTAAATGGCTAAACAAACCATCACAGTGATCAAAGGCGACGGCATTGGTCCTAGCATTATTGATTCAGCACTTGAGATCCTTAAAGCTGCAGGTTGCGATTTTGATTATGAATTCGTTGATGCTGGCCTTGCTGCCCTAGAAAAAACTGGTGAGTTACTTCCGCAAGAAACAATCGACACAATCGCGCGTAACAAGATCACTTTAAAAGGTCCATTAACAACACCAGTTGGTGAAGGTTTCACTTCGATCAACGTAACTTTACGTAAAAAGTTTGGCCTTTACGCTAACGTTCGTCCTGTTAAGTCATTTGCAGGTACAAAAGCTCGTTACGATGACATCGACATCATCACTATTCGTGAAAACACGCAAGGTATGTACTCAGGTCTTGGCCAAGTTGTTTCTGAAGATGGTAACGAAGCTGAAGCAATGTCAAAAATCACCCGTGAAGGTGCAGAAAAAATCGTTACTTTTGCATACGAACTAGCGGTACGTGAAGGCCGTAAAAAAGTAACTGCTGTACACAAAGCGAATATCCTTAAATCTACATCTGGTTTATTCTTAAAAGTGGCACGTGAAGTAGCTGAGCGTTACCCACAAATCGAATCAACCGAAATGATTGTTGATGCAACTTGTATGAAACTAGTTATGACTCCTGATGAGTTTGATGTAATCGTTACTACAAACTTATTCGGTGACATCCTATCTGACCTATGTGCTGGTCTTGTTGGTGGTTTAGGTATGGCTCCTGGCGCAAACATCAGTGAAGATGCTGCTATCTTCGAAGCTGTACACGGTAGCGCACCAGACATCGCAGGTAAAAACCTTGCAAACCCAACGTCGGTGATCTTAGCATCTATCCAAATGTTAGAGCACTTAGGTATGGGCGACACTGCAGAGCGCATCCGCAGCGCAGTTGCTGATGTTATCAAGTCAGGCGACCGTACAACTCGTGACCTAGGTGGCAGCCACGGTACTACAGACTTCACTCAAGCTGTAATTGAGCGTCTATAATAGAACACTTGTTTGGGGCTAATAAACTTAGCCATTAACCACCTAGCAAAAGCCAGTCTACGACTGGCTTTTTTATTACCTCACTTAACTAGACACCCACAACTTAACCAGACATCCACTTTATCTAACAAGATTTAAAAACATAAAACTAGACACCCACATTTATTCTTTCAAAATACTAACCAGACATCCAATTTAATATTTCTCACTTCTCAAAATTATGACTAAACTTACACTGTTCAACTCATGGAGGAGAAGAGCATGGCAACCCCTCGTAGAAACTTAATTAGCGTTTCAAACACGCCTTATTATCACTGCATTTCACGCTGCGTTCGTCGCGCTTTTTTGTGCGGGCAAGACCCACTAACTGGTCGCTCATTTGAACACAGACGCGATTGGGTTGAAAAGAAACTACTTCAACTTGGTCGTATATTTTGTATTGATGTTTGTGCTTACGCAGTTATGAGTAACCATACTCATCTAGTACTTCATATTGATATAGCAAAAGCAAATCGTTTGAATAATAAAGCGATTCTGATTAGATGGCACAAGTTATTTAAAAGTACATTCCTTTGCCAACGATTCTTAGATGGTGACTTACTTACACAAGCAGAAGTCACTGCGGTTAATACCAGAGTAAATTTATATCGAGAGAGGCTCAGTAGCATCAGTTGGTTTATGCGCGTTCTTAATGAGAGTGTTGCTCGAAAAGCAAATCAAGAAGATGAGTGTAAAGGACGCTTTTGGGAAGGTCGCTTTAAGTCACAAGCATTACTTGATGAAGCAGCTCTTGCAGCTTGCCTTGCTTATGTAGATTTAAATCCTGTTAGAGCGAAAGCGGCTGATTTACCTGAGCAATCTGACTACACCAGTATAAAAACACGCATTGAGTCAGCTCAAAACAATAAGCAACCAAAATCACTTATGCGTTTTGCAGGTAAACCACGTAAACATATGCCTAACGGACTACCTTTTGAGCTCAAAACATACCTACAACTGGTCGATTGGACTGGCCGCTCAATACGAGAAGATAAACCAGGGAAAATCCCAGAAGATGCATTACCAATTCTTGAACGATTAAATATTTGTATTGATAACTGGCTTACACTCACCACTTCCTTTACCCGCTCATTTAAAAATACTGCAGGTAAAGAACAAGCTATCACAGCTTATACAAATCATATGAAACGAAAACGAAGAAGCTCTATAGCTAATAGCTTAGCCTTATTTACTTAGGTACGCATTCGACACTAAAAATCAGTCTTACAAATCCAATCCTTTTAATTCTAGAGGCATAACGACTTTTGCAACTAGCGCTGACCAGTGTGTAAAATTAAAGATTAACTCAGCACATAAGGCTGAAATTTAATAAATGACAATGAAAAATCACTATTCTTTCTAGCAATTCAGCTTGTTCTCAATAATTCACATCTTACTTAAGCTACATCTGTTTAAAAATAAGTTGGGTGTCTCATTAAACTGATTAAATATAAGTTGGGTGTCTATTTAAAAATATCCAAACCTTATTGTAGCGAGGTGTTAAAGTGGGTGTCTAATTATAAAAAAGAAACCTATTCTGATAGTAGCTAAGTTATTCGTGGGAGAAATGGAAATGAACTAACTATTGGTATAGTTACCAATTTTCCACACTAACAACTTAATGCATAGTTACACCCCAAAACAATGACAATAAAACACACGGGTGCAGAAAAAATATCAAAAAATGAAAATAAAGAGAAATTAATGCAAAAAGCCTCATTTGCGGTTGACATCAGTTTCCAAAACGCTTAAAAATACTCCTAACATTTTTTAAACAGCAGCCATCTAGTCGGCTGTGCATTTTTTAGAAGAAAATTAAAAAATAATGAATATTCGCCGTCACCTTTTAGTCGTCAACGTTCTCGTACTGGTCTTAGTTACAAGCCCAGCGGGAGGCTATTAAAAGGTGAAAGCACGCTTTTTAAAAAACCCCCGCCATATGCGGGGGTTTTTTTATGCATTTATGCTTGCACACACAGAGGAATGAGGATGAGTACAACTGAATACAATGGATCCGAACTAGTTGTTCGGGCACTTAAAGAATTGAATGTTAAGTATATTTTTGGCTACCCAGGTGGCTCTGTTCTTGATTTATATGACGCGTTATTTCAACAAGAAGATATTGAACATATCTTAGTACGTCACGAACAAGCAGCAACTCATATGGCTGATGGTTATGCTCGTGCTACCGGTGAAGTCGGTGTGGTGCTAGCAACGTCAGGCCCTGGCGCGACAAACTGTGTAACAGGTATCGCGACAGCGTACATGGATTCTATCCCAATGGTGGTGTTATCTGGCCAAGTTCCTACTGGTTTAATTGGTGATGATGCATTCCAAGAAACTGATATTGTTGGTTGTTCTCGCCCTATCGTAAAGCACAGCTATAACTGTCGAAGTGCAAAAGATATTCCAACAATCTTAGCTAAAGCATTCTACTTAGCCAGCACAGGCCGCCCTGGCCCGGTTGTGGTTGAATTACCAAAAGATATGCTTAACCCTGAGTTAAAGTTCCCATTCGAATTTCCAAAAACAACTGAGCTTCGAACTTATAACCCGAACACTAAAGGCCACTCAAAACAAATTCGCAAAGCAGTTAGCGCAATTTTAGAAGCTAAAAAACTGGTTATTTACTCAGGTGGCGGCATTATTCTATCAAATACCTCTGAGCAACTGACTCACTTGGTTGAATCATTAAACGCGCCTATCACTAACACCTTAATGGGTCTAGGTGGTATCAGCGGTACTCACCCTAACTTTATTGGTATGTTAGGTATGCATGGTAGCCTTGAGGCAAATAAAGCCATGGCAAACGCTGATGTTATTTTAGCTTTAGGTGCTCGATTCGATGATCGGGTAACGAATAACGTTAAAAAGTTCTGCCCTAATGCCACTATCGTTCATGTTGATGTTGACCCAACCTCAATTTCTAAAACAATTAAAGCGCACATCCCGGTTGTTGGCTGCTTACAAACAGTGCTTGAACAGTTACAAACGGCGATTGATAAAAGCCCTATTTCAATTGATCGTTCTGCACAAGAAGACTGGTGGCGTCAAATCATTAGCTGGCGTGAACAAAAATGCCTAAGCTACAGCACTGATGGCGATAAAATCAAACCACAAGCGGTTATCGAGGCAATTTACAAAGCAACCAATGGTGATGCTTACATCAGCTCTGATGTAGGTCAGCATCAAATGTTTGCAGCTCAGTATTATCCGTTTAAACACCCTCGCCAATGGATTAACTCTGGTGGCTTAGGCACCATGGGCTTTGGTTTACCTGCGGCAATGGGCGTTAAGCTTGCCTTCCCTGATAAAGAGTCTATCTGTGTGACGGGTGATGGTTCAATTCAGATGAACATTCAAGAGCTATCAACTTGCTTACAATACAATTTAGCTGTGAAAGTTGTGTCGTTGAATAACCGTTCACTGGGCATGGTACGTCAGTGGCAAGATATGATGTATTCAGGTCGTCACTCATCTTCTTACATGGAATCACTTCCCGATTTCGTGAAATTAGTAGAAAGCTATGGCCACGTAGGTATTCGCGTTGATCATATTGATGAGCTTCAGCCTGCTATTGAAAAAGCCATGTCTATTAACGACAGACTGGTATTTTTAGACATCTGTGTAGATGAAAAAGAACATGTTTACCCTATGCAAATCAAGCTAGGGGCAGTCGATGATATGTGGTTACGTAAAGGAGTAAAAGCATAATGCGCCGTATTTTATCAATCTTATTAGAAAACGAACCTGGCTCGTTATCGCGCATTGTAGGCTTATTTTCACAGCGCGCTTACAACATCGATAGCCTGACTGTTGGCACGACTGACGATCATTCTCTTTCGCGTATTACCATTACAACCATGGGTGATGATCGTATCGTTGAGCAAATCACTAAACAAGTGAACAAGCTTGTAGATGTTCTTAAGATTATTGACTTAACCGAAATGGCGCACATCGAGCGTGAGCTATTATTAGTGAAAGTTTTTGCCCAAGATGAAACCACTCGAGCAGCAGTAACGCGTGTTGCTGATGTATTCCAAGGTGCTATTTTAGATATGGGGCGCCACAGCTACACACTACAACTCGTAGCGAGCACAGAAAAAATTGAATCTTTCCTTGATACTTTGCGTCATGAATCAGACATTATTGAAGTGGTACGTTCAGGTGCGGTTGGTATTGGTCGTGGTGATAAAGCGTTAAAGGCATAAGCCTTTTTCGCTAGCGCGACAAAACTCCAGATACAAAAAAAGGGCTATAAGCCCTTTTTTCAATAATTAGTAAGTTACCCTATTAAGGATTAACTTGGTCTTTAAGACCTTTACCCGCTTTAAAGCTTGGGATAGTTGCTGCTGCGATTTGGATTTCTGCACCAGTTTGTGGGTTACGGCCAGTACGCGCTGCGCGCTCTTTTACTGAGAAAGTACCGAAACCAACTAATGCTACTGAGTTACCTTCTTTAAGAGAGCTAGTAACTGCGCCAGTGAATGCATCTAGTGCACGAGTTGCTGCCGCTTTTGAGATTTCTGCATCAGTAGCAATTTTTTCAACTAATTGAGCTTTATTCATTGTTAGATTCCTATTCGTTATTATTTTGCCTTCGCAAAACCTATCTTTATGCATTTTTGAGAAGTTAGCAACAGCAAATTGCTATTTTTACGTAATTTATTCAAAAATGACTACTATTTAACTATCAATCACAAGGTTAGTGACATCAGTATTAATAAAGACTTAATTTAACTTCCATCACAAAATTTTATGATAGCCAAACCATCATTCAATTTTCTCGATAACCAAGGTAACTTCCCCGACCTCAAAGCCAAACTTATCAATAGCGGTACGGTTTATCAAGCGTGATTGTGTTACCAAGTACATCCAATCATCGAAATTTACCACTAAAGTACTACCATCATATGGAAGCTCGACAGAATATGTCCAATGGAACACGCTTCCATTGCTCTCACCCTTTGCTTCGCCAATCACATCTGATGCTGTCCCTGTGATACTGCCATCATCATTAATGGTAATGTACCAAACACGGGTTTGCGTTTCGCCATCATCATAAACAAATTGCTCGTCAATCACTCCCTGATTGCCGTTCCAAGATGCTTGCATGTCAACTACCAGCTTACGAGTTAACTCGCCCTTGTGGTCTTGCACAACGCCGTAGGCTTTGAGCTCACCACTAAAAAACTGCTTAAAGTCAAACTTAGGCTCTGTTCCTTGATAATAATCAACATCAGGCGCAGAGCAGCTGGTAATTAACAGTACCATAGCAAAAATAAAGAGTGCTTTGAGCTTAATCATGTTTCCCTCCAATAAGCTGTTTACGAAGTGATGGTTCAGACGTATCGGCGCTTAACCAAATTGCTAAGAAGTTGTCAGCGAATCTATTATCATCGATCTGACCTAGCTTTTTATCATTAAAGTAGAAAGTACCAATTCCTTGCTCGTTGGTTTGAAACGACAACGAATCGTTTTTTTTGATATCAGGCCAAAGGGCTAATAATTGTTTATCGTAAGCACCAACCATGTCATTGAGCTTTAAATGTTGCCATTGCTCGTTGGTTGCTTTGACGATGTCTTTCGCATCGAAATCCCGCAAATAAGTCAGTGTAAGTTTGCTGGGGTGTTGGCCAAACTGATACGAACCCGATGGGGTCTCTAATTTAGCGTTATAAACATCCCAAAACAGATACTCCATTTTCGCTTGGCCCACCTTTTTAAAGCCATTTGCATATACGCCCGCAGAGAACAATAACGCAGCAAATAAACTTAAATTAAGTGACTGTTTCATCGAATAATCCTTAAAGTTGTGTTGTAAAACACTACGAAAAACCACCTAAAACTGATCATTTAGCCGCTAAAAATCGCTTATTAATAGCGATAATAGCCATAAACATACTTGCCCAACCCAAACCATAAACGAGCCAAAACTGCCAAAGAACGAGCTCAGTATTAAGCACTTCAAAGCGCATTCCAGCATAGTAACTAGCAGGAGCAAATAGCGCGCAAACACCCCAAGCAATATACCAAGGCAGCTTTTGTAGAAAGTGCATCGAAGTATTAATGGTTAAAAGTAGTGCAGCCCAAAGTACAGCAAGCCATAGAGGAAAAGGGCTTACTTTAAAGGCAAGTAAATTTAAGCTGCTGGCAAGCCATTCATAGCCCAGTGCGAGAGGCAAACCACATAAGAGTAGCCAACTATCTTGCTGGCGTTGCTTTGATAGATAAATCATCAAAGCGACAACAGCTAAAGCGGGTATCAGAGAGTTGTGCTCAAGGAGTAAGGCCATAAACCATACCCCTTGAAACAAAGCAAAATTAATAATCGAGCGCGATATCATCGCCAGAATGGCCAAAACGAGGTTTACGGGCAACTAAATGAACGGTACTGATAGCACGGGTTCTAAACGCACCTTCACAGTAAGCTAAATAAAATAACCATAAGCGATAGAATCGCTGGTCAAATTTCACTTTATCTATTTCAGGCCAGCTAGCCACAAAACGCTCACGCCAATCAGCCAAAGTTCTTGCATAGTGAACACCAATATCTTTTACACTGTGCACAACCATGTCTGTTTGCTGCTTTATTTGCTTGTTCATTTCGTCTAAACAAGGTAAACAGCCACCTGGGAAGATGTACTGCTGAATAAAATCGGAATTTTTAAGGTAATGACTGTAACGCTGATCAGCTATGGTGATTGCTTGAATAAGCATTGCACCACTGTCTTTTAATAAAGACTGACATTTGGCAAAAAAGCCTGGCAAATACTCATGCCCAACAGCTTCAATCATTTCAATTGATACAAGCTTATCGTACTTGCCCTCTAAGAGGCGGTAATCCTGCTTTAATAACGTTATTTTATGCTCAAGGTTAAGCTCTTTAACCTTTTGTTCAACATAGGCATGTTGCTCATCAGAAATGGTGGTCGTTGTTACATGGCAATCAAAATGTGTTGCTGCATAAATCGCAAATGCGCCCCACCCTGTGCCAATCTCAATCACCGAATCACCAGGTTGTAAATCAACCTGCTCACAAATCAATGCTAGTTTGTGCGCTTGGGCCTTTTCAAGGCTAGCTTGTTTTGACGGGTAAACAGCACATGAATACAACATTTCGTCACTTAAAAATGCACTGTATAAATCGTTGCCTAAATCATAGTGCGCCGCAATGTTCTTTTTTGAACCGCTTGCTGAGTTTTTATTTTTAATGTGATTAACTCGGTGCGCAATGCCACTTAAGAAGGCGAATTTTTTCTCGAATGCATCTAGCTGATCTTGATTAAGGGCAAATATTTCGATAAGTTTAGTGAGGTTGTCACAATCCCAATAGCCGAGAATATAAGCCTCTCCAGCACCCACACTGCCAGATAACGCAAATGACTTATACATTGCTGCATCATTTACCGTAACCGTTGCATGTAAATCACTTGTAATGTCACCGAATTGCTCTGTTTGGTTACCCTCTTTAAGAGTAATGCAACCGATGTTGATACTGTTGAATGCACCTATTACCAGTTTTTTATAAAGCTTTGTCATCCAGCCGGTCGTTTGGGCTTGTGTTAAATTTGATACTTTTTCCATCACATCACCTAGTTGAATTCTCTTATTTGCCCGAGTGGCCAATAAATGGCACACGTTTGCAAAACAACTTCAAAGCATGAAGGTAAATACCTTTAAAAATACTTAACGTCATAGCCGGAAACTGTTTAAGCACGGCACTAACCTGCTCTTTCGTGAGAGGCTGCTTTTGCAAACGCAGGGTTGCATCAAACAAAAGAGTGTCGTCTTTTTTATTTTCAATATGAATCATGGTGTTATCAGAATTCATTCTAATATGCCAATGATAGTTCATATCTAAGTTCATGAAAGGTGATACGGAGAAAACCTTTTTAAAGTTCACTTTTTTTTCAAGGGGTACGACATAATAATGACGTTCATTCCAGGGCGTGTTGCTGACTTCAGCAAGCATGTGAGTGAACTCGCCATGACTAGTTTGGAAGAAGAAAAAGTTAACCGGGCTAAAATAAATTCCTAAACAGCGCACCTGTCCGAGCATAAAAACATGGGTAAATTCATCGTCAATGCCAAGCTCTTTAATTTTGTTAAGTGCACGCTGCTTGAGTGGCAACTGCATATCGGTTTGATAATTAAAATAGTCGCTCTGATTAAATTTAAGCGCCTTGAAACCACTTAAGCCAAGCCAAGGATGAACTCCATTAAGCTCATCAGGCTTAGCTAAATCGACCCACATCATATAAAGCGGGTATTTAAAGTGATGCTCTTTTACGGCAAAGCGCCTATGGCGAACATCACCTACATATATGGCGCTATTCAAACTCGACTCCGAGTTGCTTTGCCACATTTACAGCGCTTCTTACACCATCTTCGTGGAAGCCGTTGTACCAGTACGCTCCGCAAAAATAGCTGTTATTTTTACCGTCAATAAGAGACTTTTGCTGCTGAGCGGCAATCGACTGCTTATTAAATACCGGGTGATGATAGGTAAACTCGCGTAAAATTTTATCTTTTTTAATGCCATCAAGGTGGTTAAGCGTGACACAAAATTGCGTGTCGCTTTGAATCCCTTGCAAAATATTCATCTGATAAGTTACAACAGCAGCTTTGTCTGTGTTGTTATTTAACAGATAATTCCAACTCGCCCATGCTGCTTTGCGTTTTGGTAGCAGTGTAGTATCAGTGTGTAGTACCACTGAATTAGCCGTATAAGGTATCGCTGAGAGAACACTTTTTTCGTCTTCGCTTGGGTCTAATAACAGCTTTAAAGCTTGATCTGAGTGGCAAGCAAACACAACTTTATCGAATGATTCACTGTGGCCATCATCAAAATGAACATGCACATTGTCATCTTTTCGAGATACCGAGCTGATATTACTATTTAAACGAATTTTATCAGCAAAACCTTGGATCATAGGTTTAATGTATTCGCGAGAGCCACCCGGAATAACATACCACTGCGGGCGATTAGTGATGTCCAACAAACCATGGTTATAAAAGAACTTAACAAAAAACTCTACGCCAACTTGCGCCATCTCTTTAATGCTTGTTGACCAAATAGCAGCGCCCATCGGCAAGATATAATGAAAACGGAAGAACTCGTTAAAATCATGCTCGTCTAAAAACTCACCTAGAGTTTGATTTGCTTTGTAATTTTTTTCAGCATGTAATGATTTACACACATCATTAAAGCGCACAATGTCTTTTAAAAGTTTCCAGAATTTAGGGCGAAAGATATTGCGTTTTTGTGCGAACAAGCTCCAAAAAGTATGACCGTTATATTCAAAGCCTGTTTGTTCGTTATGCACACTAAAGCTCATTTGGGTTTTCTGACGCTCAACGCCCAAGCGCTTAAGTAGTTTTTCAAAATATGGGTAAGTTCGGTCGTTAAAGACAATAAAGCCTGTATCAACAGCGTACTCAACGCCATCAACTTTTACGTCTATGGTTGCAGTATGGCCACCTATGTAGTCGTTTTTTTCAAATACGGTTACATCGTAGTGTTTATGCAATAGGTGCGCACAGCTTAAACCCGCTATGCCAGATCCAATAACAGCCACTTTTTTCAACGTGATAATCCTTTTGCAAGCTTCAGCCAAAGTGGCGTAGGAAGCATTCTTAAAAATTTTAAAATGAAGGTAAAACGGTGCGGAAAGTGCACTTCTTTGCGCCTTTTCGCGACCCCTTTATAAATATAATTTGCCGCTTTTTCTGCACTCACCGCCATAGGCATAGGAAAGTCGTTTTTATCAGTCAGCGGCGTTTTAACAAAACCAGGGTGAACTAAAGTGACATCGATATCTTTTAAATCAACCGCTAAGCTATTAGCTAAATAACTTACACCAGCTTTAGACGCACCATATGCTTGGCTGCGCGGTAAGGGTAAATAAGTCACACTAGAGCTTACGAGCACCAGCTGACCACCGGGCTTTATTTTTGGTAATAGCGCCTCAAGACAATAGCCCATACTGAGCAGATTTGTCGTGACTACCCGTTCAAACAATCTACTGTCAAAATTGCGAGCATCATCAATGTACTCACAATTACCAGCATTTAAAACAACCCGGTCAAATTGCGTATAAGCCACTGTGCTCGAACGAATATCTTGAAGGTCTGTTGCATCAAACTGGCAAGACTCAATATTTTGATGTTGGCTCAATTTAGCAAGCTTTTCTGAATTTCTACCGCATGCAATGACCTGTTCATTATTGTCTGCATAAAGCGTTGCTAATGACTCGCCAATACCTGAAGTTGCACCTGTAATTAATGTCGTCATTATGCACTCGCTCTTTTATCGATGTATTTCACAGCCGAGCCAAGCACGGGAATATGCCTGTAAAGCATAGCGCCTACGTCAAAATAGTCGCGATGATTAATTATTTTATCGCCAGCAAACTTTAAACGACTATGGCCTGCAACCGAGATTGCTTGGCCTTTGTTAAGCTTTGGATGTCGATATTGCATAGTCCAATAGATAAACGCGATGTCGTCTTTGCCCTCGGTATTTTCAGTAACATAGCTGTCTTCAATAACAAATTTGCAAGAAAGTACATTGGCGTAAAGGTTTTTGAAGTATTCACGCAGTTCCCCAAGACCATTTACCGCATGCAAGGGATCTGCGAAATGAATATCTGTATGATAGATTTCATTCAGTAACTGTAAATTGTCTTTATTGAGTGTTTGATAAACATCAATAAACCTATCAAGGATCGCCTTGTCCATGTCACACCTTAAATGCGTTAAGCGCTCGCTCTCGTGCGGCTTTATGATCAACAATTGCTGGCCAATAACTGCTCGACTTACCCTGTTTCGCTAGGTAATCATGCGGAAAATGGATTTGCTTAGCAGGTATTTTTTCCAGCTCTGGTAAATATTTACGGATAAATTCACCATCTGGATCAAACCGCTCGCTTTGGGTGATAGGGTTAAAAATTCGGAAATATGGCTGAGCATCACACCCCGTACTTGCAGCCCATTGCCAGCCACCGTTATTAGATGCAAGGTCGCCGTCTATTAGGTGGTGCATAAAAAAACGCTCGCCTTTACGCCAATCAATTAATAAATGCTTGGTTAAAAAGCTCGCAACCACCATGCGTAATCGGTTATGCATCCAGCCAGTTTGCAGAAGCTGCCTCATTGCAGCATCAACTAACGGGTAGCCTGTTTTACCTTCGCACCATGCTTTAAAGTCGCTGTCATCATCACGCCATTTCACAGCGTTGTATTTATCGTTAAAATTTTCGTACTTATTTAGGTTTGGATAAATCGCGATAAGGTGACGGTAAAACTCACGCCAAATCAATTCGTTAACCCAACAAAACAAGTTACTTTTACTGCTACGTAGTACATCTGGGTGGTGCTGTTGGATCAGTGCCAATAATTGATGAACGCTGATAATGCCAAGGGCTAAATATGGGCTTAAACCAGAGGTGCCTTTAATGCTTGGGATATCTCGCTGGTCTTGATATGTTGCGAGTTTTTCTTCTATAAAGCGCGCGCAAACGTGGCTGAGCGTTTCATCATCAAAAGGCCATTTTTCTGAGCTGCCGTCTGAGGCTAATAACTCACTTGGCTGCCACTCAATTGGCTCGAACATCTGTGGCGGCTCAGCAAAATAAAAGTGGGTGTCTTGATAAACTTTTAGCCATGCATTTTTAAATGGCGTGAATACTTTAAACATTTCGCCGCTTTGATTTTTAATGCTTCCCGGCGGCGCAATCACATCGCCGTCGTATGCATAAAAAGCAATCCCATTGCTGTCAGCGTGCTGTAAAAAGGCTTTATCTCGGTTTACTTCGTTAAGCTCATATTCGTTGTTAGCGTAGACATTTTTTACTTGATGTTGCTCGCAAAATGACGCTAATTTTTCAACACAACCAGCGTAATCTGCTGCATCAATAATGTGTAATTCAATACCTTTGCTAGCTAAAAGCTCCCCCAAGAAGCTAAGCCTACGCTTTAATAAATCTAGCTGGATAGCAGCCACATCATGCTTTTGCCATTGCTTTTCAGTAATAAAAAATACCGCATTTCTGCAACCATTTTCGATTGCCTGATACAAAGCGTCGTTATTAAAAAGGCGCAGATCGCGCCTAAACCAAAATAATGTATTCATTAAATTCCGTAGCGTAGTTTTAATTCGTTCGGATAGGGGTCAAGATACACTTGCTTAGCAAGATACTCGTTTGGATGCACTTTTAAATGATGCTTAATTAGCGTAAGTGGTACGTATAGTGGCACTAAGCCTTGGCGATATTCATCGATGGCATCACGTAGTTCTTGCTTTTCAATCTTAGAAAGCGATTTTTTAAAGTAACCTTGTAAATGCATTAATGTATTGGCGTTATTTTTACGTGAAGCTGGCTTTTTAAGGGCTGTCATTAACCCTAAAATGTATTCATCAGCCAAAGTTTGGATATTTTCGCCATCAAAAGTGCCAAGCAAATTCCCGAGACTACGGTAAGCTTCGTAGTTATGAGCCATCAATAAGTATTTATATTGGGCATGAAACTGAGTCAATCGATGAACTGTGAGGGGTTGCTCGCTTAATGTTTGCCAATGCTTGTAAGTATAAACACGCATTACAAAGTTTTCGCGAAGATGCATATCATTTAAACGACCGTTTTCTTCGCATGGTAACAATGGGTTATGTGCCATTATTTGCTCTGCAAAAAAGCCAACGCCTTCCGAGGTGTTACCTGTACCCGCTTCATTGTAGATTTTAATTCGTTCCATACCGCAACTAGGACTTTTCGCGCAAAAAACAAAGCCACTTAATTCTGCCGTTTGTTCTGTCGCAACGCGTTTACCGTATTCTGTTAACTTAGGGCCAACATCGCCAGTGCCATCAGGGCGGCACACTTTAATAGTATCGCCAACACGCACTTGACGAATAGTTGGTCGAGGGATTGGCAACCCTACCGCTACTTCAGGACAAAACTTTTTATATTCAACATGGTTAGCCAACTCATCCATGCAAAAATTAGATTTTTTGTGCCCGCTGTCAAAACGAACCTTGTCGCCTGCTAAGCAGGCGCTTAAACCAATTTTAATTGTCGATTGCTGCATATAAACTCTACTAATAGATAAGATTACCAATTGGGTTCAGTAATTTACTAATACCTTTATTGAAGTGTAGGGCACTACTTACAACTGTAAAGCACAAGCACCCTTCAATCGTTTTTGGTGTGTGATTGTGCCGGCCATCTAACATCATAAAGTCACCTGGAACATAGTGTCCGTCTTCATCACTAAACTCCCCATCTAATAATAAAGTGAGCTCAAAACCTGTATGTGTGTGATCTGGAATTTCACCACCCGCATCAATATGAAGCAAGCTTGCTCGTAACGCGCCATCATCTAAATCAATACGAGAGCGGGCAAGCTTACCAATTTGCATAAACTTGCTGTGGCCAATACGCGTGAGCGCTCTGGGTAAGGTGTAGGTTTTGTCTTTAACATTAACCGATACCTGCGCTTGCTCGTACACTTCATCAATTGATTCATCAGCGGTGATCGCATCAAACAAACTAGAATCGAACATGTCATCCATATCAAGAGCTGATTCAGTAAATACATTATCTGCATTTTTCGCTTCAAGCGCAGCGAGCTCTTTTTGACACACAGGACACATTTCAACATGAATAGCGACTGCAACACTCAAAGTGGCAGGTAAATTACCTTCACTGAACTTGGCAAGTAATTCGTTGCTAGGATGGTGCTTAATCATGGTGATCTCCCATTTCATTGCGTAACTTCTGCAAGGCTAAGCGAAGACGTGACTTCACTGTGCCTACGGGAATATTTAAATGTTCAGCAAGCTGTTCTTGCGACATATCTTGGAAATATACACCGCGCACAACTTCACGTTGCGCAAGGGGTAACTTATCAAGGTATTGTTTGATCTGTTTATCTTCTAAATGGTCACTAAATTCATGCTGGCCTGGCTCGGCTTCATCAATCAATGGCCAGATATCTTCACTGATGCACTCTTCTTTACTGCTCTTCATTTTTCTAAGCATATCGAAAGAAGCATTACGCATCACGGTATACACCCAAGTTGTCGCCGCACCTTTCTCTTTGTGGTAAAGATGCGCTTTGCGCCATACAGAGGTAAGGGTTTCTTGAACTAATTCCATCGCTTGCGCTTCAGAGCCAAATTGTTTGATCCCAAAACGTTTTATTTTCGGCGAAAAATATTGGAACAGCACAGCAAAAGCACGCTTATCACGGTGCGTTGCTACAGCAAATAAGGCATCAGCAAGCTCTTTGCTTGGTGTATCTGGCATGGCAGAATATTGACCTGTGTTAGGTTTACAACCGGTTTGAAGTTGTTGACTTACCATCTTTGTGTCATCCAATTATTGTCGTAAAAACTTATACGCCAAAAAGTTGATGTGAGATCACATTAATCAGTAAATTCGTTGTTAATTAGAGTATGGAGGAAACTTAGCAAGTTTTCAAAATTAGATTTAAAGGCAAGTTGTTGTTTTTTAACTAATGAAATAGGTAAAATTTCAAGCCAGCGGGCAACAACCCAAGCAAGATTGTCAAATTGTGGGGTTTTATATAGACCTGCTAAATCAGGCTGATTTGCAAACACAGCACGAAGCGTGTCGCTTAGTAAGGTGTTTTCGTCATTGATTGGTGTGTTTACATACCATGAAGGCGACGTAATTAGTTCGATGTCGGCATGGCGTAGTTGCTGCTTATCTTGATATGCGTTATGCATAGACACTGCACGTTCAGCATAAACATCAATTAATAATTGGCCACTATCATCTTGATTGAAGTCGGTTATTTGCACTAAACAACCCATTTCTGGCAAGTTAAGATCTGTGTCGTGTTGGTAAGTGCACAGCACAAAACCTGTATTATCTTGTACAGCTTCTTTGACCATCGTTAAGTAACGCTGCTCAAAAATTCTTAGCTTGGTGAACCCTTCAGGTAAAATAAAAACCGGTAAAGGAAAAATCGCACGCTTCATAAAGTCTACTATTCTAAAACCACATGCCTTTAATTACGTGCGTTTTTAATCCGCCGATCAATATTTCATGAAATCTTAATATCTACTTAGTACTCTAGAAGTTGAACCATTGCGCAACGTTACGAAATAATTCGATTGATGCATACGCACTGAGTAAACTCAAAACCGGTGCAACCATAAGTAAAAATAAGCTGATTTCACTACTCATTGTCTTGTTTCCTTACTGCTTGTTTGTTGCTTTAGGAGCTTGAGCAATTTTTACTTCGTCTTCTTTCGAAGCAATTGCATCTTCACTCATGTAAGTATCTAGTAACTTTTGAGCATCAAACTCAATGCTGTTCATTACACTTTCCTTCAGCTCGTTACTCGCTTGTTGAACATAGCTTTTAACAGATTGTGTAATTGTGTTGCTGATATCTAATTCAAAGTCAGTAGCGCTTGCTTGAGTTGACCCTAATACAAGTAACGCAGCAGTAGTTAATTTAAGTGAGTTATTCATAGTGGTATTCCTTGTCTCTTTAAGTAATTAGTCGTAATTACTTAATCAAAGGTTGTGCCACACTGAAAATATTTTTTAATTAATTGATTTATAAGAATTTAAATATAACTTTATTTTTCAACCTCATTCAGGACTGGTTAATATAACCAACAAATTTAAATTTTTTGACCAACATTTAGTGAAAAAATAAGCATTGCCAACTTCAGCGCACACTTGTACACTGAAACTGTTTTATTCACTCATTTTTAGTAGATAGATATGACAGAACAACTCCCTTATTCACACCAAGAAGAACAACTTAATGTGCTTACTCACGGCATGGGAGTCCTGTTTTCGGTATATGTACTGTGGGACTTAATTTCACAATCTAAAGTTGTGTCAGCTACGGTGAGCGCCATCGTGTATGGCTCAAGTCTACTGGTATTATTTTTAGCCTCGACCTTATATCACGCCAGTACCAGCGAGCGCATACGAGCCATTTATAAAAAATGTGACCACTGTGCGATTTACTTGCTTATTGCCGGTACCTACACGCCTTATTTAGTTATTTCGTTATCTGGGGCTTGGGCAATTGCCGCTTTGGTATTTATTTGGTCTTTAGCGCTGAGTGGGGTTGCGTATAAATTACTGGTCAAAAACACGAATAAAAAAGTCTCTCTCGCTACCTATTTATTGATGGGCTGGTTTGCATTAGCACTTGTTTACCCACTTTATTTGAACCTTGATTTAAGCGCTTTATGGTGGCTGCTAGCTGGCGGGATTGCCTACAGTTTAGGCACTGTGTTTTACAGCGCTAAAACCCGCCATTACAGCCATGCTATTTGGCATGTATTCGTGTTAGTTGGCTGTGTTTGTCATTACCTATCAATTAGTTTATATGTTTATTAGTCCCACTGGTGCAGGCGCATATTAATTTTAGCTTTATTAAAGGTAATACCTTCACTGAGTAGTTTTTGTCGTTGCTCGAGGTGTTTATTGCTGCCTTCAGGAAACGATATTTTACCCTGACTATTAACCACCCGATGCCATGGAATGCTTGAGCCTTCGGGCATTACTTTTAATAACCGCCCCACTAACCTTGAGTTATTAGGGTATCCCGCAAGTTTTGCTACTTGCCCATAACTGGCAACTTTCCCCTCAGGAATGGCACAAATAATGGTATAAATTAAATCTTCTTTAGTTGCCTGCTGCACGACTCGACTCCAAATAATGTTTACTGACTTCGCTAAAATCTTGCCAAATAGCTCTTGCAATAGGGCCATGATGAACCGAGTGCTGTCTAAATACACGAATTTCTGCACCAAACTGGTGTTCACGATCGATTATTTTAATTTGTTGTAATAAACCAGCGTCGATTTCGGCTTGGCAATGTTGCAAACTGATCATTGCCCAGCCAGCACCAGAGAGTAAAAACGACTTAACACTGGTTATATCGTCAATTTTCATTAATGCAGAGCCTAAGGTATAAGAAAGCCTGTCGCTATCAAAGCTCAAGTCGCTTTCAAACATGGCTAAACACGGGTAATTTTGAATTTCTGAAAAGGTGATTGAACTTGGCACCACATCAGGCGCGCTGACAATACCTATATCAAATTTACCAATTGGCAAACTTTCGAGATCCCCTGTTGCATGAAACAAATCAAACCAAGGGCCAATTCCTAAATCAGCCTCATGGCTATTAACTTGCTCAAGAGATACAAAACGTTTACCTGAAGAAATACTAAACTCTGTACTGGCAAAACGTTTAAATGTACGACTGATCACTTGGTTATAGCTGTTTTGATGACAAAGTTGCTCGTAGCATATTTTGTAATTGGCCTCATTACCTAATGCAAGCTCTTTAGCGAGTGAGCTTAACTCACTGTTTGCATTAAGCAATTGTCGGGCTTCTCGATAAAAAATACGGCCTTTTTCTGTTAGGTGTAACCGATACTGACTACGGTCTAGCAGCTCAAACCCAAGCTCTGACTCCAGCTTTTTAATTGCTAACGTGAGCGCGGGTTGAGTCTTATGCAATTTAAGTGCGGCTTGGCTCAAACTAGAGCTTTGCACAATAGCATCTAGAATGATTAATTGATTTAAATTCATTAATGGCAAACTATATAAATAAAACTTATGCTGTTTCTAAAATTTAATAATTTTTATTTTATATCTTTGCAGCGTATCCTGCAGCAAATTTATGCTTTCTTATCTATGGAGAAGACAATGAGATTGGCACCCGCCGTGTTAATGAGCAGTATGTTTCTGTTACTTGCGGCATGTTCAGAGCAAGCACAACAAGGTGAAGCAGAGCCGGTAGTTCGCCCTGTAAAACTGTTTGATATTGGTAATAATTCGGAGCAGAGCATTCGTAGCTTTCCTGCTGAAGTGGTTGCTAACCAAGGATCTTACCTTGCCTTTCGAGTAAATGGTGAGTTACTTGAGTTCCCTGCTCTTGCGGGCCAACACGTTGAGAAAGACCAGCTTTTAGCCAAACTGGATCCTGAAGATTTTCAACTGCAATATGATGAGCGCAAAGCACGTTATGAACTTGCAGCGTCTCAACTTGAGCGTGTGCAAAAGCTATTTAACCGCTCAATTGCCAGCCAATCTGAGTTAGACCAAGCCCTTGCTAATAAACAAGTTGCTGAGTCAGCGCTTAAAATTGCCAAAACCAACCTAGATAATAGCGAATTACGCGCGCCGTTCGCGGGTACTGTGGCAAAGGTATTTGTGAAAAACTTTGAAAACATTCAAGCAAAACAAAACATCCTACGCCTTGAAACCCGCGACCTAATGGATGTGGTTATTCAAGTGCCTGAAAAACTCATTGCACGCATCGATAAAGACGTTCACTATCAACCTGATGTTGTATTTGATGGTTATCCAAACAAGTCATATCAATTAACCATTAAAGAGTTTGATACCCAAGCCGACCCAATTACTTTAACGTATAAAGTTGTGTTTTCATTACCTGTGCCAGAAGATTTTAATCTACTTGCCGGTATGACTGGCCGCGTTGATATAGACTTAAGCAAAATCACCAGTTCACAATCACCTTATACATTACTGCCTGTTGAGGCGGTATTCTCAGAGCCTACTGAGTCTGAAAACGACAACAGCTATGTGTGGCTTTACGACGAAAATACCGGTTTAGTGCACAAACAAGCTGTTGAAGTTGGCCAATTACATCGTGATGGCATTGAAGTACTATCAGGTATTAAAGAAGGCCAAATCGTTGTGGCTGCTGGTGTGCACTTTTTAGAAGAAGGCATGAAAGTGCGTCCATGGCAAAAAGAGCGAGGCTTATAATGAGCTTTGCTGCACTCGCTATTGAAAGAAAAGTCATTAGCTGGATGTTCGCGCTGTTTCTACTTATTGGTGGAACCGTCGCTTACTTTGGCTTAGGACAACTTGAAGACCCTGAATTCACCCTAAAAAAAGCCATGGTGATCACCCTTTATCCGGGCGCGTCACCACAGCAGGTTGAAGAAGAAGTCACCTTCCCTATTGAAAATGCAATTCAACAGCTGCCGTATGTTGATTACGTAACCAGTATTTCATCACCGGGTAAATCGCAAATTACCGTCGAGATGAAAAGCAATTATCGTAAACAAGACTTACGCCAAATATGGGACGAACTGCGTCGTAAAATCAATGATCAGGCATCGTCGATGCCCTCAGGTGTTTATCCAAGCAAGATTATGGATGACTTTGGTGATGTATACGGGGTGATGTATGCAGTCACTGGCGATGGTTACTCTTACGATGAGCTAAAAGATTACGTTGATTATTTAAAACGTGAGCTTGTTTTGGTTGATGGCGTTAGTAAAGTAACAGTGGGTGGTGAGCAACAAGCACAAGTTATGGTTGAGATTTCAACCCGCAAGCTTGCTCAGTTAGGTATTTCGCCTAATCGTATTTATCAGCTTTTACAAACTCAAAATAGTGTGTCGAACGCAGGTAAAGTCCGCGTTGGCGATGAATCAATTCGCTTACACCCAACCGGTGAATTTAAAGACGTAAAAGAGCTCGAAAACTTACTTATTTCTAAGCCAGGTGAAAATGAGCTTATTTACTTAGGTGATGTTGCTACCGTTTTTCGTGAGTACGCCGAAGTCCCTAACAATATTATTCGCTATAACCAACAGCAAGCATTACTGGTAGGTGTGTCGTTTAGCACAGGCGTTAACGTTGTTGATGTAGGCGCAAATATTGATGCCCATTTAGCGTCACTAGAATATCAACGACCACATGGTATGGAAATAAACAGCGTTTATAACCAACCAGAAGAGGTTGAGAAGTCAGTTAGTGGCTTTATTATCAGCCTACTTGAAGCTGTTGCCATCGTTATTATTGTACTTTTAATATTTATGGGCTTTAAGAGCGGCGTACTGATTGGTGTAATACTGCTACTGACCGTATTAGGTACCTTCATTTTCATGAAGTTGTTTGCCATTGATTTACAGCGGATTTCGCTTGGTGCCTTGATTATAGCTTTAGGGATGCTAGTAGATAATGCCATTGTAGTAACCGAAGGTATATTAATAAACCTCAAACGCGGTCAAACAAAACTGCAAGCGGCGACTAACATCGTTAATCAAACCAAGTGGCCATTACTCGGTGCTACGGTTATTGCCATTACTGCCTTTGCGCCAATTGGCTTGAGTTCAGATGCCAGTGGTGAATTTGCTGGCAGCTTGTTCTGGGTGTTGTTTATTTCCTTGTTACTAAGCTGGATCACCGCCATTACCTTAACGCCTTTTTTCGCTGATTTAATGTTTAAACAAGCAGAAGAAAAACAGCCGCATCACGATGAAGACCCTTATCAAGGTGTTATTTTTAATGTTTATAAAGGCGTGTTACATACTGCAATGCGGTACCGTAAAACCACGCTACTGCTAATGGTGATCCTGCTGGTTAGCTCAGTTTATGGCTTTAAATTTATCAAGCAGTCGTTCTTCCCAGCATCGAATACACCGATGTTCTATGTCGATTATTGGCATACACAAGGCGCTGATATTCATACCACTATGGATGGTGTTGCAAAGCTCGAAAAATTCTTACAAGACGACCCACTGGTTGAAGAAATTACCACAACAGTTGGACAAGGTGCACCGCGTTTCATGCTGACTTACGCACCTGAAAAATCATACCCAGCTTATGGGCAATTGATTATTCGAGTAAAAGACCGCGAAGCTGTTACAACCATGATCAAAAAAGTACGCGATTACCAACACGAGCATGTACTTGATGCTCAGCTCAAAGTAAAACGTATGGAAATTGGCCCATCAACAGATGCAAAAATTGAAGCGCGTTTTTCTGGTGCTGATCCTGTGGTACTTCGCCAATTAGCAAAAGAGGCGAAAGACATTCTGCATCAAGATGCGGGGGCATTTAATATTCGTGACGATTGGCGTGCTCGCTCGAAGTTAATTCGTCCACAATTTAACGAGCAAAAAGCCCGTCGTTTAGGGATTGCTAAATCAGACCTTGATCAGCTGCTGTTAACTAGCTTATCGGGTAAACAAGTGGGCGTATATAAAGACGGCACGCAAATGCTGCCTATTATTGCTCGCTCACCTGCTGAAGAGCGCTTAAACGTTGAAAGCTTGCGCGACTTACAAATTTACAGCCCAGTGTTAGGAGTGTTTGTTCCGGTGACACAAGTGGTTGATGATTTTGTTGTTGAGTGGGAAGACAGCTTGATCATGCGACGTGACCGTAAGCGTACCATCACTGTAATGGCTGACCACGATGTTATTGGCGATGAGACTCCAGCGAAGCTCTTTGCACGTGTTCGTAAAGACATAGAAGCTATTGAACTACCTCGTGGCTATGAATTGCAATGGGGCGGCGAGTATGAGTCATCAACAGATGCGCAAAAAGCGATTTTTGGGTCATTACCTCTTGGTTACTTAGCTATGTTCGCTATAACTGTATTGCTGTTCAATTCAGTTAAAAAGCCTTTAGTGATTTGGGCAACAGTGCCACTCGCCATTGTGGGTGTATCAGCTGGTTTATTACTCATGAATGCAGCATTTAGCTTTATGGCCCTTCTTGGCTTACTGAGCTTAAGCGGTATGCTCATTAAAAACGGCATTGTATTAGTTGATCAAATTAACCTTGAACTTGATAGTGGTAAAGACCCTTACAAAGCAGTATTCGACTCTGGTGTAAGCCGTGTTCGCCCTGTAGCGATGGCTGCAATTACTACCATTTTAGGCATGATCCCACTGCTGTTTGACGTGTTCTTCCAGTCAATGGCGGTAACCATTATGTTTGGTCTTGGTTTTGCGACAGTACTGACACTGATTGTTGTGCCTGTGCTTTATACCATGCTGTTTAAGATCAAAGTACCAAAGCAGCGTCACGCTAATTAATACAGATTGACTCTCAACCAAAAGCCCTTTCAGCAAACTGTTAGGGCTTTTTCTTTATTACCTATTATTTTAAAAGGTAATAAAATCCGCCACAGCCAGCAAATAAAAATAAGCAACACCAAAAATAAAAACGCACTGGTTCTTGGTGCTTATAAATGGTAGTGATACTTCCTATATAGCTTCAGCTACCTAAACGAATGTTATTCGTAAGTAATCCCAACACCCCATAACCAACAAACAATAGGGATGCAATAAAGATAAATGCATTCTGAAAAGTACCCATTGATAACCCAGTTTATTAGTCATGCAAAATTGGTCAGCTATCAATCATTAACTTATTTATTCTCGGTAAAGTCGGGTGCCGAGAGCTCGCCTGTGTCTAGCATAAATTTTTGTTATTTAAGGTGGGTTAAGGTGGGTGTCTAGTTAACGTTATTTAAGATGGGTGTCTAGTTACTTTTAAAGTGGATTTCCATTTAAAGTGGGTGTCCATTTTTGGGGAAGCGCACTAGCTTTCGTGAAATTTATTTAACGTGGCTGTCCATTTTGATGATCTGGTTATGGCTCTAAATAAAGTGGGTGTCTGTTTAATGATTAACTTATCAGCTTGTGTGCTAACCTATTTCTGCTGATTTAGTACTTGAAGAATTAAGATGTTTAGAAGTGGTTTTTACTTACTGATTGCAATACTCAGTGGAACTTTAAGTGCCAATGAAAAAGCATACTATCAGCATGAGTCTAATGTGGCTTTTCACGTTGCCGTTGAAAGTTTATCCGATGCTGTTTTAGCAATTGAAGGACAAAATGGATTGATATTTAACTCAAGATGGATTTTTGGGGAAATAGGCACACCAGTCGCAGATATTTGTGAAGGGCAACAATCAGCCGATTTTGAGTTCGGGTGTGATTCTGTTTCAAACCGTGCTGTTGAATCTCATTACGACTTTCCACAACACAGTCAAATTGCTCTGTATTTTAGACCTAACTTGATTGTGAATGGACTCAAATTGATTGAAGCAAGTGTTAAAAACAATAAAGTAGCGCTATTACATTACTATTTGAAGATGACCATACAAAAGAGCTATTCTTTGTAAGAAAACATCAACTTATCGATATTATCGCGAAAAAACTCACTAAAAAAGAATTTAAACAGAAAAGAGACCGTCTTGAAGCTGATGCCATTGCCCCTAATAAAGGCTAGGGTTGAAATCAGTATCATTTAGAACCCTGAAGGGAACCTGTAAAGACTAGTCAGGGCTCTAATGCGCTGAAGCTTACTTTTTCAGACTTAATGTGCCGGTGCGTTTAGTACTGCTTCGCTTCGTTTGATTTGGTTTTGATGAGTGAGAATTGCCAGCCTTTGCTCTTGATTGACCTTGCTTGGCATCACTGCGTGCTTTTTTCACGTATTTAGAAAAGTCGCGCTTTTTTTCTTCTTCATTGCGTGGCTTTTGCTTAGCACGAGCTTGCGTTGGCTGTTTGTTTTCATCAATTGAACGCTCTTCCGTTTTACCTGAATCTGCAATTGAGTTATTGATCTCAGCCATTTCTTGTTCGGTTAAGTGACGCCACTGCCCTACTTTTAAACCCTTTAGGGTCACGTTCATAATTCGTGTGCGCTTTAAAGTCACCACTTCATAGCCTAAATATTCACACATACGGCGTATTTGGCGGTTTAAGCCTTGTGTTAGCACAATGGTAAATTGCTGCGGGCCCGTTTGTTTAACCTTACACTTTTTAGTAACGGTATCGAGGATAGGAATACCATTTGCCATCTTATTAACGAACTGGCGATTAAGTGGTTTATCAACCGTTACTACGTATTCTTTTTCATGATTATTACCAGCGCGAAGAATTTTATTAACGATGTCGCCTTCGTTAGTTAAGAAAATTAAGCCTTCTGAAGGTCTATCTAAGCGTCCAATTGGGAAAATACGCTCGGGGTAATTAACTGCTTTAACAATATTGCTTTGGATTTTTCGCTCAGTCGTACAAGTAATACCAACTGGTTTGTTATAGGCAATATAAACCAGCTTAGGCTTTGCTTTTAAAGGCTTGCCATCAATGAGTACATCATCGGCATCACTGACTTTTACGCCCATTTCAGGCAAGTTGCCATTAACAGTAACACGACCTTCTTCAATATATTTATCTGCCTCACGGCGTGAACAAAAACCTGTTTCACTGATAAATTTATTTAATCGCTTTAACTCTGTCATGGCACACTTCTGTCTGGATTTTAAAGCCGCTAGTTTATACCAGAAGCCTTTACCAAGCTAGGTAGAATCTAGGCTCTTTGACTACACTTTTAGTGTTGCGCTGCGTTTTTGGGCTTTTCGCTCAATAAACTATGTAGCGTATCAAAATCGAAGGCGTACTCAGTGCTTTTACTGTTTTGCAGTAAGAAGGCTTCAAAAGGGATAACCGACCAATCTTTGATGTTTCTTAGCCAGCGGTAACTTTGAATATTGTGCTTTGTGATCACACCAAGCTTAAACTTAATCGCATCGTGATTCTGCCAATAAGGGTTGCCATTATGATGATCGACCACGCTAATTAGTGCCCACGCTCCCATCATAAAATGCCCGCCAACACTGGCAGTGAGTTTTTGTTGTTCAATTAAGTCTAAATTATCATCAAGCCAGTCTATGCCACCTATGAAATAGGCTTTATCTGTTTTACCTTTCACAGCTTCTAGGGCGCCTTGCGCCATTAAATCAGACGCACACCAAATCACATTGCTATCAGGGTGTCGTTGCAATAATCGGCTTACTTTATTCGCAGCCTCCTGCTTACTCCAATTTGCATAGACAACTTGCTCAAGCTCAACACCTTGTTTACGTAAATAATGAACGAGGCCATCACTGCGGGTGTCAGATTCAGTACCATAATGGCCATTAATAGCAACAAAATGAGGCGTTTGCTTTGTATTTATTGCCTCATCAAGTAAGGCTTTGCCAAGTTGCTCACCGGCTTTGAAGTTATCGTGAAATACTTCACCTAACCAATACTTAAAGCGCTGACGGGGTTTACCGACTTCGTCTCGTTCTACGCCAACAATCGTTTCTTCAAGGGTGATAAATTTAATTTTGTGCTGCTCAAGCAAGGTCATTGACTGCTCTGCACCACCTGGGTAATTAATTAAAATTGCGTAGTCGGGTTTAGCGTTATATTGAAGGTATTGTTTCAGCTCAGCTAATTGAATGTGGCGATTTCCACCGCCATAAATTGTTGTAAGAGCGACATTATTTTGCTTGGCAGCAACCTGCATCACATTAGTCACTCTTTGCCAAAATAAATCACTTTTAACTGAGGGGTTAACTAACAGCACAGAGAATTGCTCGCCAGCATATAGCGGTGAATAGCTAAGCAAGGTTAGAACAAAAAAGTAAATCCGCATTACCGCCTCACTCTATTATAATTATTGTATACGAGGAATTAATTAGATAATTTTCGCCAAATTAACTCGCACGGACCTTGTTTAAAATACATACGATATACTTTACAAAAAAACAATTGAAAAACAAGCGCAACAGCAATAACCAACCAATAATCTATGCGATCAAAATTAAGTGCTGCGCTTGGGTATACGACTTTAAAAAACAGGATAAAAATCACTGTTTGCATTAGATACAGCGTTAATGACATGCGTCCAGCTTGCTGTAGCAGTAACCAGTTACTGGGGGAATTTTTAACTATTTTCACAATGATGTGGCAATAACAAATGGCCATAGCTAAAGCAGCAAGCCAATTAATAGGTTCTGCTATCGCGTACATGAATACACTTTGGTCAGGCTCTATCATCAACCTTAGAGCCGTAAAACTTATCGCTACAGCAGTAATCAACTTAAGCTGAGAGTGTGTTAAACCTTTAACAAATACCCTTTGTTTATATAAATAAACGCCCATCAGCATTAACCCTGCAGCCATCCACAAAGTGATAAGCGGCACAGCAATAAGCATTATTATAAAAATCAAAAAGTTACTGACGAATCCTGCAAAATAAGAAGAATAAGCCGCGTCATACGCCATTAAAAAGCTCTCAGAGCTTCTCGTTACAGGGCTAAACTCTGGCTCTACAAAGGCAAGTAAGAATGAAATAAAGGCGCCGAGAAGTAAAAACAACATACCCATACGCAAGTTTTTTTCTTCATCTTGCTGACTAAATTTAAGCGTTAACCAGCCAGCACAAGCATAAATAAACAAAATATCACCAGCCCATAATAAAAAACCATGGGCAAGGCCTATAAATGCCAAAACTTTTAGCCGTTTATGTTGTTTTTCAACATTTTGCCAAAGCTGCCATTGAATAACTAAAGATGCTCCGAATAACAAGCAAAAAAGGCTTCTAAAACGCCCATCAATAAACACGGTATTAATAGTGAAAATTAGCGAGTCTGAAAAGGGTGGCGTAGCACTTGGGGTATAGTCATACTCAAACACAGCAAAGGTGTAGATGTTCATAAACATCAAGCCGAGTACCGCAATACCCCGTAACACATCCATATTTATATTGCGCATAAATCCCTTATAGGTTTTGCCTGCAGCTATCACTCCAATTTACTGCATTTTCGTATATCTTGGGAAGATCTGCGCTTTCAATGCTTAGATAGGCAACAGCCTGTTCAAGCGCCCACCAACTACCAGTTTCGTACGCTTTAACCGTTTCAAGTATGTAATAGAGGATATTTTTTTCTTGCATGAGAGCAGCATGAATTTCGTCAGGAAACGGCAATCTATCCAATAACTTTTCCATAGGTTGATCTAATATGGCATCAAGTAATGAAAATAGCCCTGTTAAAAATGCCTCACCAGTGTGCTGTTTAGCAACACGCTGAGCGATTAATTCACAAAAACGGGCTCTTACAACACAAAGCCGAGTCAACTCGGCTGGTTTTGACTGGGCACTGTGGGCAGTAATAATTAGGCTAACAAACTTTTTAAGTCGTTCATGACCTAAATAAACAAGCGCTTGTTTTAATGAGCCAATTTTACTCTTTATAGGAAAAACACCGCTATTTATTAAACGTAACAGTTTATAAGCAAGTGCAGTATCTAAAGAAAACAAACCAGCGATTTCACTGATATCTGGATCTGGGCGCATGACTTGTGCATAAATCGATAATACCAGCGCATAATTGTAATCAATATCACGATGCTGAATCATCTTCGGTTTAGCAAAAAAATAACCCTGAAAAAAATCAAAGCCCATTTTATGCGCTTTTTCGTAATCATCAGCTGTTTCGAGTTTTTCAGCTAATAGCTTTATCTTTTGATACTTTTTTAATTTATGAACAATCGGGGCCAATTCTTCAAAAGGGGTTTGCTGAACATCAAACTTTATTAAACGAATAAGTTTTAAAAAACGGTCCCATTCGGGTTGGTAAACAAAATCATCCAACGCTAATTTATAGTTGTTATGAAATAACTCACGGCAATACTCGTAATTTTCGTCCGTTGGCTCAATGGTTTCAAGTAACTCAATCACGACATCATTTGTTGGCAAAAACGCGCAAAGGTCCAGCTTCAAAGACTCTGGACCAATATTAATCAATGCTTTTTTACCCGACGTTATATGACGAGTACCTAAATTGAGCTGGTTTTCCATAATTAGGCGAGCCGTTGCCGTGCTCTCTGACACATCAGGAAAACTATTTTGTAAACTATCTCTAAATAGTAGCTCATAGGCGACAACTTGTTGACGACGATTAAAGACCGCTTGCCTAGCAACAAATACAGCCACTTTACCTACTTTTCTTATTTTATATCACACTAAGTAATTAATAGCTGAAATTGGTAAAAAAGTCACCTAATTACCATGAATCACTTACTTTTTATTGATATAAGCCAGATAAATAGCCTTCTGCAACGGATTGCCACGTAAAACGGGCATTTCGAGCCTGTTCACATATTGAGCACCATTTTTCTGGTTGCGATTTTTTAAGCTCAAGCGCATCACTAAAACTAGTAACAAGTTCGTAGCTTTGTGATGCCAAACTCTCGCCTTGGAAACTAAAACCACTCACATGATGTTCTACTGTATCACGTAAACCACCTACACCATGTACTAAGCACGGCTGTCCTGCTCGCATTGCTAACATCTGGCTAATACCGCACGGCTCAAATGAACTTGGCATTAAAAATAAATCGCCTAAGTGGTACATGTATTCACCAACATAATGCGCATAACCTTTTAAAAATAGCAGGTTATCTTGACGTGCCATAACTGATGTCATGATGTGCTCAAGTTCAGTATCCCCTGAGCCTAAAATAATCATGTAGCCGTTATGTTGTTTTAAACGCTGACATAACTCATCTAACACAAGCCCTTTATCATAAGGCTGACGAAGTAACAGTGCTTTTTGGTCCGTTAAACGACCCACACTGGTTACTAATGGCCCAGAAAACGGCCGTGTTTTAAATTGAAGTAATCGTTGATGCGCTATGTAATAGCTTGAATCTAATACTGGGCTTTTTGCCATCCATTGAAATAACGCATTTTCGGCATGTTGATAAAGACTCGCTAAGCTGATGTCTTCAAGCTTCATTCCTGGGTACTCGCAACCATTAAGAATGCCCACTACACGCCCTTGTTCATAGGCAGCCTGCAAGTCAGCTTCAAGTCCCTCACCACCAAAAAAGCCCTTTTCAGCATCACTTGGACGCAGTACTTCTTGGCAATAAGTTGGCGAAACAAGGTGTACTTTATCAACCAGGTTAATAGCAGTACGCATTGGGTTAAAGCAATCAAAATAGCGCGGATCGCATAACCTTTCGCCGTTATAACCTAAACTTGGGAACCAGGCTTCTAGGCTTGAGCTATCACCTTTGAAAGGACGTATCCCTTGCAATGCAAGGTTATGTACTGTGTAAGCTAAAAATAAGTGCGCTAGTTTTCTATAGCGGCTATCTGATTTAAGTAATAGAGCAACACAAGCACTGTGCCAATCATGTAAATGCACAACATCCGGCGTGCGAATAAGCCCTTGTAATAAGGCTTCGCAAACAGCAGCGTTAAAAAGAGCAAACTTACTTGCATCGGTTGCAAACGGACGGCCCGGTTCATCATTACAATAAACAGCGCCGTTATGGCGGCTAAATTCCCAATGAGAAATAAGCAGTTGCGTTATACCTTCTTCACTTTTAGCAAGCTTCCACACATCCAGTTTTTGCATTTGACCTGCAAAGGGCACGTGCACTACACCTATGTGATGCCGCTCTAAATACTCAAAGCCATAATCTGGGATCACCACATCAACACTAAGGCCTTTTTCTACTAACGCTTTAGGGCAATCTCTAACAACATCTGCTACACCACCGACTTTTGCATTCGGTAATGCATCATTCTCTGCAGCTACCATCAATACATGCATGCTTTGCAGTACTCCATAAAACTTTTATACCAATTGGCAATAATACTTAATTAAGCAAACTGGTATTATTCAAATATAAATAAAGGAGGGACATGCCCTCCCTTTTTGTCTTAGCGCGATTGCTTAAGCAAGGCGTTTATTATCTTGCTCTTGTTGCTCTAACTTCTTTGCAAGCTCATTCAACATATCACGAGTGACCAGCACAATCCCTTTTTTCGAGACTCTAAAGCCATTTTCTTTGTCGACTTTGTTATCGTAACCGATTTCAAGTCCTTCGGGGATCTCACAGTTACGGTCAATAATAGCACGCCTAATCTTACAATTTCGGTTGATCTTAACACCTGGTAATATCACTGATTCTTCGATTTCACAGAATGAATGAACATATACATTCGAGAAAAGTAGTGACTTCTTAACTTTAGAACCAGAAATAATACAGCCACCTGATACTGTTGAATCAACAGCCATACCACGTCTGTCATCATCGTCAAAAATGAATTTAGCAGGTGGTAACTGCTCTTGATAAGTCCAAATTGGCCATTTTGGATCATAAAGGTCAAGCTGTGGCTGTGGCATTACCAGCTCCATGTTGGCTTCCCAGAATGAGTCAAGTGTACCCACATCGCGCCAATACGGCTGACCATCGGTGTTAGAATCTCTAAACGGATAGGCAAACACGTTATGCTCTTCGATGATAGCAGGGATAATATCGTGACCGAAATCTCGGCCAGAACCTTCAGTTTCTGCGTCTTTTTTCAATTGTTCAAATAAGAACTCAGTATTGAAAATATAGTTACCCATTGATGCTAAACAGGTCCCTGGCTTACCAGGCACAGAAGTAGGCTCAGCGGGTTTTTCATCAAAACGACGAACACGATTACTTTCATCAACTGTCATTACACCAAATGTATCTGCCGCTTCTTCGCAAGGTACCTCAATACAACATACCGTCATATCAGCACCTGTCTCAACGTGTTTAGCCAACAAACCACCGTAGTCCATACAATAAACGTGGTCACCCGAGAGGATCATCACATACTTAGGCAGCTCATGGCGGATAATATCCATATTTTGGAATACCGCATCAGCTGTACCACAATACCAGTCATCTCCATTTCGCTGAGAGGCAGGAAGTATTTCAACTGATTCCCCCAATTCTTTTTTGAAATGGCCCCATGCACGATTTACGTGACGAATTAACGAGTGCGACTTATATTGAGTAGCAATACCAACTCGACGAATACCTGAATTTATACAGTTCGACAGTGGAAAGTCGATGATTCGGTGTTTGCCACCAAAATAGACTGCTGGTTTAGCACGCCAGTCTGTTAATTCATGTAAACGTGAACCTCGCCCTCCTGCTAGGATGAGGGCATACGTTTCTCTTGTTAAACTACTTATATATCGGTTTGCATAACTTGGCATAACTCTCTCCGTCTTAAGCTAGCTGCTTTTCTTCTGTGTGTTTTGCTGTGCACTAGTATCCATTAATGGCTCCAAATGCCAGATGTCATCACTGTATTGACTAATGGTTCTATCGCTCGAAAACATGCCACTGGCTGCAGTATTCAAAATACTCATTTTTGTCCAGTGAGCAGTATCTAAGTAGGCTTGTTCAACTTGCTCTTGCGCTTCTACAAAGCTGGCAAAATCATGAGCGACTAACCATGGATCGTGCGGGCTCTTAATCGCCGCAATAATGTCGTCAAATAAATTAGGCTCAAACAGGTTAAAATGTCCGCTCTCAAGTAATTGCATTACTTTATAGAGGCTGTCAGTTTGGTGAATAATCTGCTCAGGATTATAGTGTGCTTTGATATCGTCAATTTGCTCTGCACGTGCACCAAATAAGAAGAAGTTATCAGCACCCACTGCATCACGAATTTCAATGTTAGCGCCATCTAACGTACCTATAGTCAAAGCACCGTTCATCATGAACTTCATGTTACCTGTGCCAGATGCTTCTTTACCTGCTGTAGAAATTTGCTCAGATAAATCAGTTGCTGGGCAAATAGTTTCCATGGCTGTTACGTTGTAGTTAGGTAAAAAAGCAACTCTTAAATACGGTTTAGCAAGCGGATCTTTATTGATCACTTCTGCTACGTTATTAATTAATTTAATAATTTTCTTCGCCATGTAGTAACCTGGTGCAGCTTTACCGCCCAGTAGCACGCAACGAGGAACAATGTTTGCTGTATCGCCTTGGCGAATACGATCGTAAAGGTGAATAACGTGCAGTACGTTTAATAGCTGACGCTTATATTCGTGAATACGTTTAACTTGCACGTCAAACATCATTTCTGCGTCAAACTGTACACCACAGCGGTTTTTTACTAATTCAACAAGGCGTTGCTTATTAGTATGCTTTACAGCTTGCCATTGTTTATGGAATTTAGGGTCGTCATATAGACGGCGTAACTGGCTAATTTTGCTAAAGTCAGCAACCCATTCATCACCAATGTGTTGATTAAGTAGTTTTGCTAATTCAGGGTTACAATGTGCTAACCAACGACGCGGTGTTACACCATTGGTTTTATTATTGAATTTATCTGGCCATAGCTGATAAAACTCGTTAAATAAGCCAGCTTTAAGCAGCTCAGTGTGAAGTGCAGCCACACCATTAACCGAATAACTACCTACAATCGCTAAATATGCCATGCGAATTTGCGGCTCAGGGCCTTCTTCGATAAGCGATAGCGCACGCTGTTTTTCAACATCACCAGGCCAAGCTAACGCAACTTCGGCTAAGAAACGCGCATTGATTTCATAAATAATTTCTAAGATACGCGGTAGTAATCGTGCAAATAAAGATACTGACCACTTTTCTAATGCTTCAGGAAGTAAAGTGTGGTTTGTATAAGCCATGGTCTTAGTCGTGATAGACCACGCTTCTTGCCAATCTAGCTCATACTCATCAACCAAAATACGCATAAGCTCAGCAACAGCAATACTTGGGTGCGTATCGTTTAATTGAAAAACATGGTAATCAGCAAAGTCAGAGAAGTCTTCGCCATGTTTGCTAACCCAGGTATCAATGATGTCTTGTAGACTCGCCGATGATAAGAAGTATTGCTGACGTAAACGCAGCTCTTTACCGTTCTCGCTACTATCATTTGGGTAAAGTACCATTGTGATTTGTTCAGCTAAGTTTTTACGCGCTACAGCTTCTGAGTAACTACCCGCATTGAACTCGCTTAAATCAAATTCGTCAGTGGCTTCTGATTTCCATAAACGTAGGGTGTTTACAATATCGTTCTTGTAACCCGGAATCGGCACATCATAAGGAACAGCTAACACATCATGAGAATCTAGCCATTGACGGTGTTCACGACCCTGTTTATCAGTATAGCTTTCAACATGACCGAAGAATTTTACGCGTTTTGATTGCTCAGGTGCACTCAGCTCCCACGGGTGCCCTTCGCGTAACCAATTATCTGGTTGTTCAATTTGATGACCATTTTCAATAGCTTGATTAAACATGCCATATTCATAACGAATACCATAGCCAACCACTGGTAATGCAAGACTTGCACAGCTATCTAAAAAACATGCAGCTAAGCGCCCTAAGCCACCATTACCTAGACCTGCATCATGCTCAGCCTCCGCAACTTGCTCAAGTTCGGTGCAGTATTCTTGCAACGCCTTAGCTACTTGCTCATCTAAATCTAAGTTTAAAATCGCATTGCCAAGGGCGCGGCCCATTAAAAATTCAAGTGACAAGTAAGCTGTTTTACGGCGTTTTTGTTCATGAATTTGCTGTTTTGTTATTCGGCAACGAGCAACTAATCGGTCACGAATAGTTAATGCTAATGCATGGTATAAATACAGTTGTGATTTACCTACTTTGTCACGTCCAAGGGTGTAATAAAAATGGCGTGATAAATCATCGTCTAAGGTACTTTCATCAACTGTAGGCGCATCCTGCCAGCCCTTAACAACACATACTTGATCGGCATTTTTAGCCATGATTAAGATCCTCTGAATTGGCGGTAAAAACCCAGCTGCTCATTGCAGCAATCTCGTGTTCCTTGTCAACAAACTGAGTTGACATTGGATGAATGCTGGTCAGCGCTAACTGCCATTTTCCTTTATCTAAGTTAGGAAGTTGGCAAGTTACAGGCTCTGATCCTGCATTTAATATGATCAATAAAGCTTGATTTGTGTGCTTGTCAGTCAGGCTGTATATCAGCACCTGGCGATCGCCTTGATGCCAATCGTCTTGTTGCATATTGGTGCCTGATTCAGTGAACCACGCGACGTCATAACGCGGGTCATTGTCGTGAACAAAAAAGCGGTGTTTAAAAATGCTGAACTGCTTACGAATGCGCAAAACATCGTCAATAAAACGTGTAAGAGGATGACTAAATTGTGAGTCTTTCCATGCAAGCCAACTTGTGCGATTGTTTTGACAATAGGCGTTGTTGTTACCACCTTGTGAGTGTGCCATTTCGCTTCCTAATGAAAGCATAGGCACGCCTTTAGAAAGCAACAAAGTTAACAGCATATTTTTTTGTTGCTGTAAGCGTAATTTGCTCACTTGTGGGTCATTGGTAAACCCTTCAACGCCACAATTGAATGAGTGATTGTCACTGTGTCCATCACGATTTTGCTCGCCATTGGCTTCGTTATGTTTATTCTCGTAACTAACTAAATCTGCAAGCGTAAAACCATCATGACTAGTGATAAAATTGATACTGTTAAGTGGCCCACGTAGGTTATGCTCAAACAAGTCAAACGAGCCATGTAAACGTTTTGCAAGCTCACCAATTACGCCCTGTTCTTGTTTCCAAAAGCGTCTTATCGTATCGCGATATTTATCATTCCATTCACGCCACGGTGCCGGAAAAGCCCCTAATTGGTAACCTCCTGGGCCTATATCCCAAGGCTCTGCAATGAGTTTAACTTGGCTGAGTAAGGGGTCTTGATTAATCGCTTGGAAAAACGCATGTGCCTGATTAAAGCCATTTGGGTTACGCGCTAAAATGGTTGCTAAGTCAAAACGAAAGCCATCGACCCCCATCACTTCAACCCAATAACGCAAGCTATCAAGTACCAGCTGTAAAGAACGAGGCGAATCAATATTTACCGTGTTACCACAGCCGGTATCATTAATATAATGCTGCGGTTTATCAGCAACAGTGCGGTAATAACCTAAATTGTCTAAGCCACGTAGTGATAAAATAGGCCCATCTGTGCCCGCCTCAGCTGTGTGGTTATAAACCACGTCGAGTATTACTTCTATGTCCGCTTTGTGAAGCGCTGCCACCATTTCTTGAAACTCACTAATATCATCATTAACGAGATACTCTTTATGCGGCGTAAAGAAGTTAAGCGTGTTGTAGCCCCAGTAATTTTGTAAACCTTTAGCGGTAAGAAACTGCTCGCTGATAAATGCATGAATAGGTAATAATTCTAGGCAAGTCACCCCAATAGTGCGTAAATGCTCAATAAAGCTAGGATGGCTTAAACCTAAAAACTTACCTTGTAACGATTTTGGGATCTCAGGATGACGACAGGTTGCACCAACTACATGACATTCGTAAATAACCGTTTTACCCCAGCTGTGATTCGGCTTTTTACCTGTGTAAGGTGCCAACTCACGAACTCGAGATTTTGGAATATCAATAGCATTGTTAACCTGGCTTAACTTTCCTACAGGCATTTGCCCATAGTGACGTTCACTCCACGTAAACTCGCCATATAAATCACGCGCATAAGGGTCTAACAGCAATTTGTGATTATTAAAAAATAGTCCTTTTTCGGGTGCGTACTCACCATCAGCGCGAAAGCCATACAAGGCGCCACTTTTCAGAGGACTCACTTTTAGTGTCCAGATACCGCCTTCGTTCATATGCATCGCTAGGGTGAGAATTTCTGAATGACCACTGCTATCAAATAAGCATAAAGACATATGTTGTGCTTGTGGTGCGTACACAGCAAAGTTTACGCCCTCACCAACAACAGATGCCCCTAAAGGCGAGCTCACCCCAACTTCGAGTTCAACACTATGACTCATCGCTCACCTTCTTAAGGTAAATTGTCGCAAGACCAGGCAAAGACACACTGATGCTTTGATTAAAGCCATGGCTTTCAATCGCTTGGCTTACGATGATTTGCTCTGCGTGACTAGTTGCATCAACGCCAGAACCAAAATAGTCCGCTTTATCTGTGTTCAAAATAACTTGATAAGTACCAGCTTTTGGCACACCTATCACGTAGTCGTGATACACCTGTGGCGTTAAATTACATATCACAACCACAAAATCTTCTGCTTTCTTTGCATAGCGAATAAAGCTAAACATACTTTGCTCAGCATTATTGCTATCGAGCCACGCGAAGCCCGCTGGGCTGGTATCTTGCTCGTATAAAGCTGGCGTACTAGTGTAAACAGCATTTAAATCTTTAATCGTTTGCTGCATGCCACTGTGGCTAATATGCTCAAGTAAATGCCAATCAAGCGATTGGTCGTGATTCCACTCTTTACGCTGGGCGATTTCAGCACCCATAAACAATAATTTTTTACCTGGATGCGCCCACATAAAGGCATAATATGCACGTAAGTTTGCAAACTTTTGCCAGTCGTCCCCTGGCATTTTTTCAATTAATGAGCCTTTACCATGCACCACTTCATCATGGCTAAGCGGTAAAATATAGTTCTCGCTGTAGGCGTAAACCATCGAAAAAGTCATTTCGTGGTGGTGATGCGAACGGTAAAGGGAATCGCGCTGCATATAATGCAAACTGTCATTCATCCACCCCATATTCCACTTATAACCAAAACCTAAACCATCATGGTCAACTTGGCGCGTAACACCCGGCCACGCAGTTGACTCTTCAGCCACCATCATAATGCCCGGATTTTTTGCATAGCAGCGCATATTGACTTGTTTTAAGCACTCAATAGCGCCTAAGTTTTCTCTGCCGCCGTATTGATTTGCAACCCATTGCCCTTCTTCACGGCTGTAGTCTAAATAAAGCATTGAGGCAACCGCATCCACACGTAAGCCATCAATACCAAATTCATGTAGCCAGTACATTGCATTCGCAATCAGAAAGCTACGAACCTCTGCGCGGTCATAATTGTAGATATAGGTATTCCAATCAGGGTGAAAACCTTGTCTCACATCAGCGTGTTCGTATAGATGGGTGCCATCAAAACGATGTAAACCATGAGGATCACTTGGGAAATGACCAGGTACCCAGTCAAGAATAAGGCCAATATCGGCTTCGTGACATTGCTCGACGAAGTAAACAAAATCTTCAAAGCTGCCATAGCGACTGGTCGGGGCAAATAATCCAACGGGTTGATAACCCCAAGAACCATCAAATGGGTACTCGCTGATTGGCATTAATTGTAGATGCGTAAAGCCAAGCTCTTTAGTGTAAGGAATAAGATTTTCAGCAAGTTCACGCCATGTGAGATAGCGCTTGCCGTCATCTCGTCTTTGCCAAGAACCCGCATGCACTTCATAAATACTAACAGGCGCATCAACACTGTTTCTTTTTGCACGATTTGCTAACGCCCTTTCAGAAAGCTGAATACCTGTTTTTAGCTTTTGTAGCACTGACGCTGTACCCGGTGCTTGTTGCATCTTAAACGCAAATGGATCAGCTTTATCAAGCACTTCTCCGGTCACAGTGGTGATAGCAAATTTATAGCATTGATGCTCTTTAAGCCCAGGAATAAACAACTCCCATACCCCACTGGCAGGATGAAAACGCATAAAATGACGATTACGCTGCCAATAGTTGAATTCACCAATAATAGATACACTACTGGCATTCGGTGCCCACACTGTAAAGCGAACACCATCAACCCCTTGTTGAGTCACAAAATGTGCACCAAAATGTTGATACGCATACTCTAAACTGCCTTCATTAAACAGATACATCGCCTGTTCATCTAAGCTGCTTTCAAAGCTGTACTCATCATATTGTTGATGAGTAAATTCATTGCTATAGCTAACATCCAGCTGGTAGTCAGGTTTCGTTTTTGATTTGATATTTGCGACAAATAAATGACTATCACATTGTTGCTGCGCAACGATTTTTTCTGTGCCAAGCAGAATCGAAACACTGCTTGCGCCAGGCAAAAAGCAACGAATTTCATAGCTCGTAGGGCCACTTTTATGCGCCCCAAGAAAGCTGAAAGGATCTCTAAAACAACCACTGGCTAATGCATCGATTTGTTTTTGATAAATAACAGATTGTGCACTTTGCTCTTGACGAACACGACTTCGCATTATTGATTCCTTATCGAAATTAAATTGGCTAAGAATGACTGTTGCGCTTCGATAATCTGCGCAGCTGGACGCGACAATAAACGCCGCCAATTTGGGTACTCTTTATCAGTACCGGGGATATTTACAGGCAGTATTTGCTGATCTAAGTCATCTATTTGAATAGTAAATAGCTTTGCTGGTGCTGCCGCTAATGAGGATGCCAACGCTTCATAAACCGTAAAGGCATCTGTTTCTAACGATAAATGCTGGTGTGACTCTCGTGCGATAAAATTAAGCATACGATGCTTTTCAATGTTTCTCGCATCGAATTGAGCCCGAGTTTGCTCATCATCAAGCAAACCATATTGTTGTTTAATCGTAATATCGTGGCCAATCCACCAGCCTTTGAATGGTGGTACATCATGGTTGGCTATCATTAAAAGGCTATGAGGCGCAAAATGCTCAGCCGCTAAAAACTCGCCTTGATAATCTTTTTCAAAGTAGAACAACCCATTTGAATAGATTGCACTTGCTTTTAATGCTTCACGCACTTCATTAGGTACCACACCTAAATCTTCACCAATTACGACGCATTGATTAAGATGAGATTCAATTTTAAGCACTGCTAATAACTGTTCAAACGGATAATAAACATAACAACCATCTTGCTGGGAATTATTCTCAAAACACCACCAAAGACGGCGAATTGCCATTACATGGTCAATTCTAAGACCACCCACATCTTCCATATTGGCCCGGATAAGAGAGCGATAAAAAGCAAAGTTGTCTTTACTTAACTTTTGTGGATTCAGTGCTGGCAAACCCCAATTCTGACCATGTTCAGCCCAAGGATCTGGCGGAGCTCCAACATGAGCATTTTCGGCAAATAGCTCATTTTGGCTTTTGAACTCACTGCCATCACCTGCACAGCCAACGGCTAAGTCATTAATAAGGCCAATTGCCATACCGCTATCACGGGCAGCTTGCTGGCAGATATTTAATTGAAGGTGAGCTTGCCATTGTAAATAGCTAGCATAATCACGGTCGCCAACCAACATGGTCGACAGGCTGCGTTTATGGGTTTCACAAAAACGAGCGAACTGCTGTTTTCGCTCTTCTGAAGCAAACTCACAAAATTGTTGATATAAACAGCTAAACACTTGATATTTAAAATCACTAACCGATGTATAATCAATGTAAGTCGCATCGGTTTGCGGTTTATTTGCCAATAATTTATCAAGTGCATTATTATTTTTGGCGTCTTCGCATAATGACACAGCAATATACAGCGGGTTCAATAACGCTCGGCTATTTGGACTATAAGGACTCGCCCTCTCAGGACTGTGTTCAAACAATAAATGCAGCGGATTAAGCAACACATAATCCATATTGTTAGTCGCGGCTGCTTTAATAAGTTTTGTTAAATCAGCGAAATCACCAATTCCTAACCCCTCTTCATTGCATAAGCTATAAAGCTGAATGGATAAGCCCAAACGCTTTTTATCATCAATAGAAAAGCTTTCTTTAGGTGTGATCCATAGCTGACTGTGAGCTTGCTGATATGCCACTGTAATGAGTGCATCATGGTAACCGATTGGCATTTCAGGAACTGGCAATGCAAGCTCAAGATAACGAATGCCGTTTAGGCCGTAATCACCTAGTACAGCTAAACCTTGCAAGTTTTCACAAGTAAAATGAATATCAAGCGAAGGCACGCTTAGAGTACATGAGCGTGTTAATAAACGCTCATCAACGCGTACTTTCAAAATTGGATGGTGTGCCTCAATAATGCTTGTATGAGGCAACAAGTTCAGCCAAGTACCTGCATCTAATGCAAAATTAAGTTGGTTTATTACATCAGAATCTTGGGTATCTATACCGCAACAACTAAGCGCCTGCTTGCGTGTACTTTCATCGAAAATAACATGCTCACCAGTGTATTTAGTATATTCATAGCCTATGCCATGCAGGTAATATAACTGAGATAGTGAGTGCATCAAAACACCTAAGCGCGCTGGGTATTAACAATGCTGTTATCAGTACCAAAACCGTTAGGAATATAACCATCAGCTTGGTGGTCGTTGTCCCATGTCTCGCCATTGATTAGATAACGGAAGTGAAACTCTTGATCAAGTGGTAAACGCTGCTTGCATTTGAAAACTTGCTCTTTTTTATTGAACTTCATTGGCACAGGCTGCCAATCTGTAAACTCCGCAACTAATTGCACATCTTCAGCATCAGGATGCTTAAATTCAAAAGTAACTTCGGTTTCGTCTTTAGTTTTAAAAAAACGTTTGCTTAGCATAGTGGGCTCCAATTCAACCAATTGGTAAATTAATCCTTGCCACAGTACCGCATTCAACGACTCTATAAGCGGAGGCTGTGCGTTCCAGGTTTCATAAACTTGATTACCAAATCATCAAGTTCATTAAGTAAATCAAACCTATATTTACGCATTATGACAGTGCAGCTGTTTATTTTTCGCACCAAGATAGTGCGTAAATCAAACAAAAATTACAACAATCATATTGCTGTATTATTACGAGCAATAACTGAACCAAGTTGATGATAAAATACACTTTAATTTCAGTATGTTTTATCTACTCTCGTAATGACTTATAAAAAGTAGATAACAAATTGGGTTGGGTAAAGTGAATTAAATTGAAGTGAACAATTAGAGCAAAAACACTAAAAAACACTATTTTATTTCGTAAAAAATATAAGCATATAATTTACAAAAATAAATTACATTGTTTCTGTAAGGTAAATTATATAAATCTATATGAGACATATATAAATCGTTATTCCTTCCAGAAAAAACCTACAAAACAAAGCAAAACCAACCGTTAATTTTTACTACCCAATTAACTTATTTAAAAACTACCCAAGCAGAAAGACAAAAACAATAAGTACAAAATCGTAAATTTAAAATTTAAAACTAGTTATCAAACCAACATCAGACCCAGCTTTAAAATAAAAATAAAAACCTTTTTAAAATTTAAAAGCGGACGTTTTTCCAGTGAAGTAAATTTATTTTACATCGTAAACGCTAAGCGAATATTATTAGCTCACTACCACCCCACAAATAGAGCTTATACTCTAAACAATGTGAATTTTCACATTTTGTACCAATCTAAACACCATTATCAATAAAACGCTTTTGCTAACTTATCTGTAACAATATAATTACTGACATTATAAAGGTGAGCACAACTTATAAAAATGCACCAAAATGGTACTCTAGATGACAAATGCAATACGAACTTCATTCACGATTATTATTACTATAATTGCTTTCGCTTATGGGATGAGTATCTTATTAACAAAAAAAATTAATGATTTAAATTATATTGATAGCGGAATAGAGCTGTACTATTTAACTGGTGTAGAATCGCAGATAACAAAAACGGCTTGGTATAATATTTTATTAAGTGGGCAAAACATAATAAGAAAAGAGAATGAAACCTATATAGTAATAAATTCTGAGCAAGGGCTGACTGTCGCGGCACTTTCATCAGATATAATATTATCTACACTGTTAGCTCCAATAAATATAATTATACTATTATTATTGATAATGGCAGTAAGCTGGATAGTTAATATAAGAGTACAAACTCGAAATGAGAGTTACACTCTCAAATTGCTTAATACTCAAGCATCTGATTTACTTAAAAGTCTCAACTTAGCTACCAGCTCTACAGCTAAACAACCACATATTGAGCAACTCCGCGTCAACTATGACGCTCTTAGCACGCATATCACTAACTACACTAAAGAGTCTGAAATAAGTATATTTCAAGATAAGCTCACTCACCTGCTTGACCGCCACGCATACATAGAGCATTTAGCCAAACAACTTAGAATCGCAGAGCGACAAAAATATCGTTGCGCATTACTTTTTATTGACTTAGATGGTTTTAAACAAGTAAATGATTCTTTTGGTCATAGTTTTGGGGATGAAATTCTAATACAAGTCGCATCACGCTTAAGTAGCATAATGCGACACCATAAGTTATCTAACTTATCTCCGACGAGCCAACTAGATCAAAACTTAGCCCGACTAGGTGGTGATGAATTTTCGATATTTATTGACCTTAAAGAATGTAAAAATAGAGCCTTAGATGTAGCGCAAAATGTTTTACACGAAATAGAACGTGACTTCGTTTTAGGTAATAAACTAATAAAAATTAGTGCAAGTATAGGCATTGCGGTTTACCCAGATAGTGCAGCCACACCACAATCACTGTTACAGATGGCTGATGTTGCTATGTATAGAGCAAAAACCGATGGTCGGGGCATTTTTAAAGTCTATTCACCTGATATGGGCAAGAAAATTAGGCGATATCATTATTTACTTGACGAAATGCGTCTTGCAATTGCAAGCGAAAATTTTCATTTATCGTTTCAACCTATTGTTGATGTTGATGACTGCGCCATTGATTATTTTGAAGCGCTTGTTAGGTGGGAGCACCCAAAAGAAGGACTTATTTCTCCTGAGGAGTTTATTCCGATCGCAGAAGAGTCGAATATTATTCTAGAACTTGGAGACTGGATAATGCTCGAATCATGTAGGCAAATGTCGGCATGGTACAACGCTGGTATGAGAAAAGTTAAAATATCTGTAAATATCTCTGGAGTACAGTTAAAGCATTGCAATATCTATGATTGGGTTATGGATAAACTATCAAAAACAGGCCTCCCTGCCCACGCATTAATGCTTGAAATCACTGAATCTACTTTTATTGAAGCAAGCAATAAGATTATTCAAACACTCGAACAATTGCGTGCAGAAGGTATTACTATCGCAATTGATGACTTTGGGACTGGCTTTAGCTCGTTAAGTACGCTTGCAGATCTTCCAATTGATGTTATTAAATTAGATCGTCTATTCGTATCGCAAGCTAAAGATAACGCTAAATACCATAAAATAATGCACTCTGTGAGCGAGCTAGGTGCTAAGCTCGGTTTAAAAGTCGTGGCTGAAGGTGTTGAAGATGTAAAACAATTTGAATTGGTAAAATCTATGGGTATCAACAGTATTCAAGGTTATTTGATAAGTCACCCAGAGTCATCTTTAAATGTAGGGCACAAAGTTTTGCAAGATAACTTAAACTTTATATCAGCCACCGGCCGTGGTGTTTGGAATATACAAAAATAGCATAAACCGCTATAATCCCAGCTATTAATCTGTACTTTTACCCTGTTGATGTTAAAAAAAAGCCTATTAACCATTTTTTTAGTTTCCTTCGCGATCACTAGCCTACTCATTGGTTCATCTATTTACACTCTCTATAGTAAGAAAAGATTGTCTGTAGACCCCAAAGTCAAAGAAATCTCAGGGATTGAATTTGATAAATTTAATCGACTTTGGGCCATAAACGACAGTGGCGATCAACCCAAGTTGTACCGCCTTAATCAAGATGGGTCTATTGCAAAAGAAATCTTGGTAACCAATGCTAAAAACATTGATTGGGAAGATATGACGCAAAATAAATTTGGTCATTTCTTTTTGGGTGATTTTGGCAATAACAAAAACGACCGAAAATGGTTAACCATTTATAAAATCGAAAATCCAATCGATATTAAAGGTGACACCACTGAAGCAGAGATTATCAAGTTTACATACCCCGAAATGGATGGCCGCCCCATCCAACCTGATCAGCGAAATTTTGATTTAGAAGCCTTTGTAGCCTTAGGGCGACATTTATATCTATTTACCAAAAATCGTACTGAGCCATTTGATGGCATTACTAAAGTTTACAAAGTAGGCGATCATGCAGCTAATTTTGATGCACAGTTAATTGATTCGTTCAAAACTTGCACAACCATGGAAAAGCTGTGTTGGATCACTTCCGCGGCGCTTAGCCCAGATAGAACTAAGTTGGTTCTACTTGATTCCACCAGTATTTGGTTATTTGAGAACTTTCGGGGTGATAAGTTTTTTTCTGGTGATGTATCACGTATTGACTTAGGTATTGTTACGCAAAAAGAAGCCATCACTTTTTACGATGACAACACGATTGTTTTTACAGACGAAGAGTTTAAAGGCATTGGTGGTAATGCCTATGTTATAAAGCTTGATGAAGTCGAAAAGAAGGTCATCCGCAAAGCGCCTCAAGCTGATACAAATTAAGTTCTATAGGCAAAAACTAAATCAAAGGTTAACGCTTAAACTTCGTTTCTAAAATCACCGACGACGTTGTTCGCTCAACACCATCTAGGTTACCAATGTCATCTAACAAGTGGCTTAACTTTTCAAGGTTTTGAGCTTGCACAACGGCGATCAAATCAAATTCACCGCTAATTGCATAGAGCTGTGAAATAGCATCAATCTGCTTTAGTTCAAGGTTCGTTTTAGTGGTCAATTTTTGTTTCACTTTAATCGAAACGTGGGCTGATACCATTTGGCTCAAATAGGCATCTCCATAGTCTACGCTGTAGCCTTTGATCACCCCTGTTTCTTCTAATTTTAACATTCGGCTTTGAACTGTTGAGCGCGATAAGTTAAGCGCCCTCGCTAGGTCTGAAATACTCGCACGCGCGTTGGTTCTTAAGATAGCTAATAGTTTTTCATCTTGTGAAGTTATCACTTTGACTACTCTTTTCGTTAATTTGCTTTTTATTTTAGTCATTTTTCACAAAATAGCACTGCAAATTTAAGTCCCTAACCCAGATAATAAGAAAAATAGATAAGAAAAATAATCTCATCGTGCTTAATTAGGCAGGAACGGCTTAACTGACCTATTTTTTGCAATTTAACTTTTTTCATACTAAGCCAGATTTAGGTGCAACAAATGCAAGTAACAAGAGAACTTTTTAACGACGTAATGGTACCAAACTACAACCCATCAGAGGTTATTCCTGTTCGCGGTGAAGGATCACGTGTTTGGGATCAAAACGGTAAAGAATTTATCGACTTTGCTGGTGGTATTGCCGTTAACTGTTTAGGCCATTGTCACCCAGCGCTTGTCAATGCACTGAAAGAGCAAGGCGAAAAAATTTGGCACTTATCAAACGTAATGACAAATGAGCCTGCACTTCGCCTAGCTAAAAAGTTAACTGACGCTACATTTGCAGATAAAGTATATTTTGCAAACTCAGGTGCAGAAGCTAACGAAGCGGCATTAAAATTAGCGCGTCGTTGGGCATTAGATGTACACGGCGAGCAAAAGAACCAAATCATCGCGTTTAACAAAGGTTTCCACGGACGTACATTCTTCACTGTTACCGTAGGTGGTCAAGCTGCTTACTCAGATGGTTTCGGCCCTAAGCCTGCTGCTGTTGATCACTGTGATTATAACGATTTAGCTGCTTTTGAAGCGCTTATCAGTGACAACACATGTGCCGTAATGATGGAACCACTACAAGGTGAAGGCGGTATCATTTCGCCAACGAGCGATTTTATCAAAGGTGTTCGCGCATTATGTGATAAACACAATGCTTTACTTATTTTTGATGAAGTACAAACAGGTGTTGGCCGTACAGGTGATTTATACGCATACCAAGGCTTAGATGTAACACCAGATATCCTAACAACAGCAAAAGCGTTAGGCGGTGGTTTCCCAATTGGTGCGATGATCACAACAGCAAGCATTGCAGCGCATTTAAAAGTAGGTACACATGGTTCTACTTACGGCGGTAACCCACTTGCATGTGCGGTAGCTGAAGCTGCTTTTGATACTGTTAACACAGCAGAAGTACTAGCCGGTGTTAAAGAGCGCGAACAGCTGTTACGCGATGGCTTTGCTGCAATCAACGAAAAATACGACGTATTTAGTGAAGTACGTGGTAAAGGTCTATTATTAGGTGCAGTACTTAACAGCAAATTTGAAGGCCGTGCACGTGATTTCCTAGTAGCAAGCACTAAGCACGGTTTAATGAGCCTTGTTGCTGGTACAAACGTTGTGCGCTTTACGCCATCTTTAGTTATTCCATTAGAGGATATCAAAGAAGGGTTAGCTCGCTTTGAAAAAGCGGTTGCAGACGTTGTAAACGGTTAATCCTAGTTGGCGCATGCTTAAAGCATGCGCCATTGGAGTGCACTTAATGCAAGTATTACGTCCTATAACAGCAAATGATTTTGCTGCGTTAAAACAAATTGCTGTTGAATCTGGTCATGGTTTTACCTCGTTACCAGTTGACGACAATTTACTACAAGAAAAAATTGAACGCGCTGAACGCAGTTTTGCAAAAGATATTAATAAACCACAAGACGAAACCTATTTATTTGTATTAGAAGACAGTGAAACGGGTGACGTTATCGGCACAACGGCTATCGAAGCTGCTGTAGGAATGTCGGTTCCTTTGTATCATTACCACCAAGGTAAAACTGTTCACCATTCACCTACTCTCAATGTATATAACACGGTTGATATTCTGAGTATGTGTAATGACTACACTGGTTGCTCTGAAATTTGTACCTTGTTCTTACGAGAGCAAAACCGCAAAGGTTTAACAGGTCGCTTTTTATCGCGTTCTCGCTTTTTATTTATGGCCCAGCATAGCGAGCGTTTTGCTGATACCATTATCGCAGAAATGCGTGGTGTAAGTGATGAAGATGGCCATTCACCTTTTTGGCAGTGGTTACAAGAACACTTTTTTAGCATTGAGTTCCCACAGGCTGACCATTTAGTCGGTTTAGGCGATAAAGTTTTCATCAGCGAGTTAATGCCGAAGTACCCTATTTATGCCAACTTACTGAGCAAAAAAGCACAAGCTGTGATTGGTAAGGTTCATGAAAAAACCAAGCCTGCGCTTAAACTTTTGGAAAAAGAAGGGTTTGAGCACCGTGGTTATGTTGACTTATTCGATGCAGGGCCAACGGTAGAAGCAAAGCTTGGCAATATTCGCAGTGTCCGTGAGTCACAAGTGTGCCCTATCAGCATTGGTGAGCTTGCGCATATCAATGAGCAAAGCTCAGATACATTAGCTATTTGCAACCAAGGCGTAAATGATTTTAGAGCCACATTCACCAAGCATGCTCATTATAACCACGCTAAGCACACATTAATCGTCAGCCAAGAAGTGGCAGATGCACTTAAATTAAAACAAGGGGATGCAGCACGGTTTTTCCGTTTGTAACCACTTAAGGAGTTTAAAATGAGTGTCACAACTCAACTTATCGATAACCAATGGCAAGCAGGCCTTGGTCATGATTTTAGTTCAATCAACCCAAGTAATGGCGAGGTTGTTTGGCAAGGTAAAACAGCCACAGCTGAACAAGTCGCTGATGCAATCAAAGCAGCTCGTAGTGCGCAGTTAGGCTGGGCTGATATGACTCTTGAAGAGCGTATCGTTATTCTTGAAAACTTTGCAGCAGAGCTTAAAGAGCATAGCGAAGAATTTGCAACGATCATTGCCCGCGAAACAGGTAAACCGCTTTGGGAAACACGTACTGAAGTAGGTGCAATGACGGGTAAAATCGCCATTTCAATCAGAGCCTATAACGAACGTACGGGTACCACAGAAAACCCAATGCCTGGCGCTAAAGCATTTATTCGTCATAAGCCACATGGTGTTGTTGCAGTGTTTGGTCCTTATAACTTCCCGGGCCACTTACCAAATGGCCATATTGTGCCAGCTATTTTAGCGGGTAATACCGTTGTATTTAAGCCGTCAGAACTAACGCCTCATGTTGCTGAGTTCACTTTAAAACTTTGGCTAAAAGCTGGCTTACCAGCCGGTGTCATCAACCTTGTGCAAGGTGAAGTAGACACAGGTATTGCTCTTGCTTCTCACCAAGATATTGATGGCTTATTCTTTACGGGTAGCTCAAATACAGGTCACCTATTACATAAGCAATTTGCAGGTCACCCAGGTAAAATTTTAGCGCTTGAAATGGGTGGTAATAACCCACTGATCGTAAAAGATGTCGCAGATGTAAGTGCGGCTGTTCACGACATTATTCAGTCTGGTTTCATTACCTCTGGCCAACGTTGTACCTGTTCTCGTCGTTTATTTATCGAGAACTCGGCAAATGGTGATGCAATTTTAGAAAAATTAATTGCTGCAACAAAACAAATTAAAGTCGCCGACAGCTTTAGCGAAGATCAACCATTTATGGGTGCAATGATCAGCGAAAAAGCAGCACTAGGTATGGTTGCAGCTCAGCAGCAGTTGCTTGATATGGGAGCAACCTCTCTTGTCGAACTTAAGCATCTTGAGCCGGGCACTGGTTTTGTAAGCCCTGGTATTATTGATGTAACGGCTGTTAAAGATATGCCTGATGAAGAGCACTTTGGTCCTCTTATCAAAGTTTATCGCTACACAGATTTCGATAGCGCGATTAATGAAGCAAATAACACCTCATTTGGTTTATCTGCTGGTTTATTAAGTGATGATAGCGATGACTACCAGCATTTCTTAAAACGTATTCGTGCCGGTATTGTTAACTGGAACCGACCAATTACAGGCGCATCTAGCGCTGCACCATTTGGTGGTATTGGTGCCAGTGGTAACCACAGAGCGAGCGCTTATTACGCTGCTGACTACTGTGCATACCCTGTTGCTTCTGTTGAAGCCGAAAAAGTTAACTTACCACAGACCCTTGCGCCGGGCTTAATTATTGAATAATTGTTTGGCGGCCTCGCCGCCTTAATTGAAGGAATTAAACATGCACACAGATGTAAACGCCCTATTTGAAAACCTATGGGACAACTATTTATCAGTTACGCCATCGGCGGTAAAAGTACATGAGTTACTTGGCTCAACCCAAAAAGATGACGTGATTAACGATCACATTGCTTTACGTACTTTTAACCATGAAAAAATCGGGTTAGAAAAACTAGCTGCGCACTTTTTAGCAGTTGGCTACAAAGAATGCGGCGAGTACCATTTCGAAGCGAAAAAACTATACGCAAAGCACTTCGAACACTCAGATCCTAAGCAACCTAAAGTTTTCATTTCTGAATTACTTGTTGAGCAATGTTCAGAAGAGCTGCAAACGATTGTCAACGACATGGTTGCACAGATTGACGAAAACGCTGTTACAGCCGATAATTTCCTGTATTCTGGTACGCACTGGCAAGTAAGTTCAGACACTTACAAAAAACTGCTCGCAGAAAGTGAATATGCAGCATGGATGTCAGCATGGGGTTACCGTGCTAATCACTTTACGGTGAGCATCAATGAGTTGGCTAAATTCGATGATATCGAAAGTGTAAACCAAGCACTTAAAGATGCGGGTTTTGCGCTAAATACATCTGGCGGCGAAATCAAAGGTTCACCAGAGGTATTACTCGAGCAATCTTCAACCCTTGCTGATGACAGCGAAGTTGAATTTAGCGATGGTGTTGTTGCCGTACCAAGTTGTTTTTATGAGTTTGCTTTGCGCTACGCAAAACCAGATGGTGAGCTATACACTGGCTTTGTTGCAGCATCAGCTGACAAAATATTTGAGAGCACCAATGCTCGATAACTAAAAAGAGTTTATGTATGAGGCTAATTGGGTTTATCGTAATTTTATTTACTCTAAACACTGCTACGGCAACAGAAAAGCCTAAGCTAACAATTCTGTCTCATGCATATTTTGCTAATGAATTTGACAAAAATAGTGTCAACCGTCACCTAAATGCTGTAATCAAACCAGCCCTTGCAGATGAATTCGATATAGATGTCGAAATAACAAATCATGCTCGGTTATTAAAACGCTTATCTGGTAACGAAGCTAGTTGCACTTACAATGCCATCAAAACCCAAAATCGATCGAAAGCTATGATATTTTCGACGATACCCACGTACATGCATGTACAGCGTCGTTTATACGCCCTTAAAAGTACCTTAAAGTCAGGTTCGGAGCCTGTTTCTGTTACAGAGCTACTAAAAAGCAAAGCTAGCTTTGGGATTGTTGGCTCAACTAGTTACCGCGAACTTGATAGCATTTTCGCTGATAAAAAATTCAATGTCGCAACGATTTACGGTGAAAATGCTTTTTTGCAATTAAGCCGCCTACTTTTCAGCAAACGTATTGATTACATCGTTGCATACAAACAAACACTTGATGTACACATTCCAGCTCATGAATTAAACCAACTCACATCAAGACGTATTGCTGAATACCCAGAATTTATAAATGGCTTTTTTACATGTAGTAAAAACACAGAAAGTTATCGAGCTATGTCGCTTATAAATGATTATATGCAAAAGGTAGAAATGGCTGCTTATATCAAAGAACTCCACCAGCAAATGAACGATCCTAGCGACGCAGAAGCAATGCTTAAAATTTACACAAACGAATATGGAATACTCTTTCAAAACGACTAAGCAGCCTCTAACTTTTGCATAAAAATAACTCAAAATATTATCAAAAAACACTTGCGCAAATAAAAACGCAGATCTATTATCTCGCCGCTTCTTGATGATAGCCAATCCGAGTACATTACAAACCCTGTTTGTAGCAAGGCGATAGAGCAACTATCCAAGAGTGTATTTGATTGCACAGAACAAACTGTGCGCTTAATAACACTCAACTGACTCGGACTTCCATTTTTTCCGAGCAGTTGCTTAATTGCCGGAGAGTAAAATGGCTATTTCAACACTTACACAAGACTTAACAATCAAAGTACCTGCAGCGTCGGTTGCTGCAAACGAACCAGTAGCACAACCTTCAAACCAATTTATTGAGCAGCTCGTTGAGCAACATGGCGCGCCATTAATGGTGCTTGATTGTGAATCTATTCGTCATCAATACCGTGCATTAAGCCGTGCTTTGCCTGGCGTTGTATTACACTTTGCATTAAAGCCACTTCCTCATCCTGCGGTTGTTCGTACGCTTTTAGAAGAAGGCTCCAGCTTTGATTTAGCAACCAGCGGTGAAGTTGACTTAGTCGCTAGCCAAGGCGTACCAAGTGATCGTACTATTCACACGCACCCAATCAAACGTGATCGTGATATTCGTGATGCACTTGAATACGGTTGTAATGTGTTTGTGGTTGATAACATCAACGAATTAGAAAAGTTCATTGCATACAAAGACCAGGTTGAGTTACTTGTTCGCTTAAGTTTTCGTAATGCGGAAGCATTCGCTGATTTATCGAAAAAATTTGGTTGTAGCCCAGCAATGGCTATTGAAATCATTAGCTACGCGCAACAATTAGGTATTCGTATTAAAGGGTTGTCGTTCCATGTTGGCTCGCAAACAGCAAGCCCAGCTAAATATGTCACTGCCATTGCTGCATGTAATCAAGTGATTAACGACGTAGCCGCATTAGGATTACCTGCGCTTAGTACACTTGATATTGGCGGTGGCTTCCCTGTGCCTTACCACAAAGACGTGCTGCCAATTGAGGAATTTTGTGCGCCGATCAATGATGCCTTAGCACAGTTACCAGAGACAGTTCGCGTAATTGCTGAACCAGGTCGCTTTATTGTAGCCAGTGCGGTTACCAGTGTTGCATCGGTCATGGGTCAAGCAGTGCGTGATGGTAAGCCTTGGTACTATTTAGATGATGGTATTTACGGATCATTCAGTGGTTTATTGTTTGATGAAGCCTCATACCCTATCGACTCGTTCAAACAATCAAACGAACGTGTTGAGTCCGTGTTAGCAGGCCCGACTTGCGATAGCATCGACGTAGTAAGTGAATCAATCATGCTACCAAAATTAAACAATGGCGATTTAATCATCAGCCGTATGATGGGTGCTTACACATTAGCAACTGCAACAGATTTTAACTTCTTCAAACGTGCAGAAGTTATCGTACTGAATGATGTAGTGCAGGTTGACGCACTCACCGGTTAATCGTTTCCTCGACTTAAAGCATGTAAGGCAACATGCTTTAACTCTTAAAATGCAGCTGCTCATTCCAGCTGCATTTTTTTATTTCTTTGTTTAAAGAAAGAGTGGTTTATAATCGTTTTCTAATTGTTCAAACGACAAGTTACCAATAAAACGGCCAAAGCTTAGCCACGTTGCTAGGCCTCGTAAGTCTTTAAAGTGTGGTGGTATAAATTTAGGGTCTTCAATCACACCTAAATCATGTAATTGCGATATCAGCCTGAAATCATCAATTGAGATTTTACCGACTAATAATAAGTGCAATTGATCAATTCGGCCTAATTGAATGGCAACCCGAATAAGGTTATACACCAACACGAAACCTTTGATGTAGGCGATATCTTTGGTAAAAGGTAAGCCTGTTGCTGTGCTGCCTCTAAACACGCGTTGAGTAAGTGTATAGCTTTCGTCTTTACTCAACCCTTGCGCTACATAATCACGATAAATATCAACAAATTCTGCGCCATCAATGACTTTAGTAATACCTTGAATACGGTTCACTAATTTTGCTAAACGTCGTGGCGTTGACTTTAAGGTAATAATTTCGGTCAAGACAGCAAGACCTTCTTGGGTGACCGTAGAGCTCGGAGTGCCTTTACTTAAGCAAGTTAAATATGGCTGTGCAAGACCATTTTGCGTGGTCCCAACATGGATCCAGCCTTCATGCACCTCAAGAATATCTAGCTCTCTTTGAGAGAATTTAACATCTTGATTAAGTTTAATATTATTTGCACCTGCCGCAGCATCACTCACAATACCATCACTCAGAATAACCTCAACGTCGATGCCCGGCATCGTTTGAGCTACTTGTGATGCTAAAATTTTTACTGCATCTTCTGCATCAATGTTTTTTGGATCATCAGGCAAGATATCAGCATCAAGCATGCTTTTTAGCGGCTGCTCAAGCATGGTTGCAAGTTCAGAAAGTGAAGGCTCTCCAGCATGGAATAAATCTTTTGGATGACCAAACAACTCAACAGACAAATCATGAAATTCAGGAGTACCACGATATTCAATCATACTAAGTACGGTTTTATATTCAGTACACATTTTGCTCATATATTGCGCAATTGGGTTTAATTGCCCTAACTGGCTGATGATATCGCGATTTAAATCAGAAAACGCGCGGCGCAACTCGCTTGGTACAAAACCAAGATCACGCTGTTGGTAATAGGCTTGATCAACCGTTGGGTTCTTTTGGCACTTATTCTTAAAAAACTCTTCTTTGATTTGTTTATCCCAGTTGATCGCATCAAGAATACGAATGGGTGTTTGCAATGCGATTAATCGGTCAGATAACTCGCGGGTTTTTGCTAATAATGCCTTATCTATCATGCTCTAGGCTCACTGTGTAATGAGCCTTGAGCATAGGCTAAATTTGCATAATTTCAAAGCAAAATTACGCTGTTTTAATTAAAATTTAGCTTTTTTAGAGACTAATTTTCCGTCGTTGTAGAGAAGTAAACTGGGTACCGAATTAATGCCATTTTCAATAAATAAATCATTACCATAATCGATTGAAACTGGCATGGTTGCAGAGAATTTATCAACATACTCTTGCACTGCGCTTTGGTCAGTCCATAACTGACTCACTTTAACCTCGACATCAACTCCTTGCTCTGCAAGTTTATTAGCATGTTGCTGCGCTAATACACACTGCTTTGCCATTGCAGGGCGAGTGTCGGCTAAGTACCAGTCGCACCATGTTGCGGTGAATAGCACGGCTTTTTTGCCTTGTTTCGGAATAACCAAAGGAGTGGCTTGGCCTTGCTTTTCGTTTAATAAGCGCGCTTCATCAACTTTGCCATTGTGTGATAACAAACGTAATGTGTTATCAAGCGGTTTATCAGCTTCGTGGCCTTGAAAAATCACCTTTTTATCACTATCAATCAATACATGAAAAGGGGTGCCCATAAATTCATAATGTTTAGCAACTTGCCCTGTGTGATCAGTAAAAATTGGCATAGTAAGTGAAAAACGCTCTTTAACCTTAGCAACAGCGTCTGCATCATCATTGAGATCAATATTAATAGCCACAAATTGAATTTTATCGCCATACTGCTCATAAGCATGCTGAAAATGTGGCATTTGCTCCATACATGGCTTGCACCAAGTAGCCCAAAACTTTAAGTAAACTGGTTTTTTGCCTAAGTAACTGTCAAGGTTGACTATTTTTCCTGCTTCATTTTTTAACACCAATGGTGCTGTATTTGCTGATATGCTTTGGCTTACAAGCAACAAGCCTACTAGTAGTATCAGGGGTATAAACTTATATTTCATTGTGCGTCCCTCAAATAAAATCTATCTTAAGTTTAGGGTAAGAGAAAATATTGTAAATTTTCGACATCTTCTTACTCAATATGATTTTACTGATTTATAACAAAGTAGGGCTTTAAAAATATAACAACACAATTAATACCTACATAAAATAACACTAAACTCTTTATAGGTTTGAAACGTATTACACAAAAAAGGAGTCATTATGAAAAATGAGCTAGACGGTAAATTGATCCTCTCAGCGTATGAAAAAATCATTCAACACGGTGAAGATCATGAAGATGGAAAGCTTTATGAGGGTATTTGCGCTTTTTCGGATATCGATGGTTATACGGTCTATCTAAAAGGCAGTGGCGTGTTACTGCGCTTTGGTTTTCACAATACTTATCACCTTGACTATCAACATGAAAAGAACAAAGAGGACTTTTTAAAGAAAGTGCTTTATATCGCAGAACAGGAACTGTAAAGAAGTAATGAAACGACGGGTAAAAGCTGAGTCAAAGCAACAGCAAGCGTTTATTAACCAAGTTATTAATGAGCTAAAATCTAACCCAGCTAAGTTAGATATCATTCGCGAAAACCTTAGTTACTATCGTGAACAACAGTTCCTCAAGCGTGGCTTTTTGCTTGCTATTGAGCGTTTTGATTGGGTATTTGAAGCAAGTAACGATGTAGAGCAAATCTGTGCGCAAATTCTAGCCGATGATTACATTGGCAAACGTTTGCGCCGCTATCCCTTGCTGTACAAGGGCATTTTGGAACGTACCTATTAGTTCTCCCACCGCTAAAACATGATCTGTCCGGTAAAAAATGCTAGGTTAGCGCCATTTTGAAATAACGAGAACTGGACATGTCAAAAACTATAAACTCTCACAACACCCATGAAGGTGGCAATAATGGGTTGTTTAACCGATTTTTAGCCACCGTTGAATTTTTGGGTAATATGCTCCCCCACCCAATCACTTTATTTGCAATGTTCTGCGTTGCTATTATCGTTTTTAGCGGCATTGCCGATTGGTATGGTTTAAGCGCTATCGACCCACGCCCTGAAGGCGCTGCTGGTCGAGACCCTGATGGTGTTATTGAAGTTGTCAGCCTACTTAGTGCCGAAGGCCTGCAGCGTATCGTTACTGGCCTTGTTACGAACTTCACCAGCTTTGCACCACTTGGTACGGTATTAGTCGCTTTATTAGGTGTAAGTGTTGCAGAACACTCAGGTTTACTCTCTGCTGCTATGCGCGGCATGGTAATGGGCGCATCTAAGCGTTTAGTTACTTTTATGGTGGTGTTTGCTGCGATTTTATCAAATACGGCGTCTGAGCTTGGTTACGTCGTACTTATTCCATTAGCAGCCATGATCTTTCACAGCCTTGGTCGTCACCCTCTTGCCGGTCTTGCTGCGGCATTTGCCGGTGTTTCTGGTGGTTACAGTGCCAATTTATTACTCGGTACCATTGACCCGCTACTTGCTGGTATCACCACGCCAGCAGCACAAATGATTGATCCAAATTATCAAGTTGGCGCTGAAGCAAACTGGTATTTCATGATGATTTCGGTATTTTTAATTGCCATTTTAGGTACGTTTGTTACCGAGAAAATCGTTGAGCCGCGCCTTGGTAAGTACAACCCTGATGAAGCAAGCAACGATTTGCCTAAAAATGATATTGCCGGTTTAACCGATAAAGAAAAGTCAGGACTAAAATGGGCGGGTGTGTCACTGTTAGTGGTGTCACTATTACTTGCTTGGACAATTGTTCCTGAAGACGGCATTTTACGTAATCCAGAAACAGGCCTTGTGGCACATTCACCATTTTTAAAAGGCATTGTGGTATTTATCTTTGTGACTTTTGGTATTCCGGGTTTTGTTTACGGCCGCGTTGTTGGCACCATGAAAAACGATAAAGATGTCATCGATGCCATGAGTAAAAGTATGAGCTCGATGGGTATGTACATTGTGCTGGTTTTCTTTGCAGCACAGTTTGTTGCCTTCTTTAAATGGACCAACCTAGGCACAATTTTAGCCATTAACGGTGCTGCTCTTTTACAAGCATTAAACCTAACTGGCCCTGAAGTATTCGTGCTATTCATTTTAATGTGTGCATTAGTAAACTTAAGCTTAGGTTCTTCATCTGCACAATGGGCTGTAACGGCCCCCATCTTCGTACCAATGTTAATGCTAATCGGCTATGCGCCAGAGACTATTCAAGCGGCGTACCGAATTGGTGACTCGGTTACTAACCTTATCACCCCGATGATGAGTTACTTTGGTTTGATACTGGCTGTTGCGACTAAGTATAAGAAAGACATGGGGATTGGTACATTGGTTGCGACCATGCTTCCTTACAGCATGATCTTCTTTGTTGGTTGGGTCGCGTTATTCTACTTATGGGTATTTGTTCTGGGTTTCCCAGTTGGCCCTGAATCACCGATTTACTATCAGCCTTAAAGCGCTTCTTAAAGGTGTAAAAAAGCCAAGCTTTGAAGCTTGGCTTTTTTGTACCTGAGATTGTTGAAAGCTAACTTTGCGACTATTATTAAGACATTAATTTTTATTGTTATTTTTTATGAGAAAACTATTTAAGCTGTGGCTTCTACTGCACACTTTAAGTGTATTTAATTTATGTGCCAACCCGACTAAGCAGCTCGAATCGGCCTTTGCCACGTCGTTGGTTTTAACCGATGGTGATAGTATTACCTTGGGTTTTGGTGATTTTGATCCACAAACACTGTTTGACTCGCAACATGCCAACAAAGATGAAGACAGTATTGCGCTTAGAAAAGAACTCAAACTCTACAGTATTCCTTACACTTGGCAGCTTGATGAGCCTGTTTATCAACACAAACTAAGCCTGACGAGCAAAGTAAGCTATTTAAATCAATCAGATTTCATTTCGCTTTTTGATAATGTGGCTGACGACTATATTTCAGAAACAGTGTATAACGGGATGATCGGTTTTAATGCCGAAAAAGCACTTGGCTCTAAATGGTCATATCAATTTGGTTTTAATACTCACTACTTACATTACAACAATGATTATGAGTACAACTCTCCCGAGTCTAGACGTAATTTTAAGCCTTTAGCTGAAAATCTTTACACCAACCTCAATAGTAATGCACTGGTGTTAAACCCTAATGCGACCATGATCTATCGCTTACCTAGGCATTGGGGCTATTACGAGTACAAACTTAACTTTAATTATTACTATGGCTGGGCACTCTCTCACCCTGATGGAATAAATAATGCGGCGCCTGAAACATGGCGCACACTCAATGGTATTAAAGCTAAATTTAACATGTTCAAAATCGGGGTTTTTGAGCAAGCTTTTTACATCAAAGGCCAACGTATCGATTTAGGCGGCGATAGTCGGGTAGCATTTGGGACCGATCACTTTTATGAATACGGTATTGGCTTTTTATGGGATAGCAGAAAATGGACGTCATGGTTCGATAACTTTGGTATTGGTATCAACATTCACAATGGCAGTAGCCTAGATGGCGCTGCTATTGTCTTGTACTTTAATGAAATTTAAGTCCAATATAAAAACACAAACTGAGCAAACAGACTATATTATTAGACATACTTAGAATTCAAGGAAGATTATATGAAACATCACCTCGCAATTGCATGTTCATTGCTTGCCTTAACGGCTTGCGATAAAACCTCTGAACAAACAGCTAAAACGCTTCCACTGCAAGTGAGTGCAGCAGATACCATTTATTATGGTGGTGATATTCTTACAATGACTGGCGATGAACCAGAGTATGCGCAAGCAATCGCAACGCAAGGCGACAAAATTATCTTTGTGGGTGATAAAACTAAAGCCCTTGAGCATAAGTTTGGTAAAACGAAGCTGATTGATTTACAAGGCAAGACCCTAATGCCTGGCTTTGTAGATGGCCACAGTCATGTGTACGCGGTAGGCTTGCAAGCCATGGTAGCCAATGTATTACCTAGTCCAGATGGTGATGCTAACAGCGTTGAGCAAATCGTTAATATTCTCACAGCTGCACAGAATAACCCTGATTACACCACTTTTATTGAAAAAACCGGCGCTATCTTAGGATTTGGGTACGATGATGCTGAGCTTGATAGATATCCTACAAAAATGGACTTAGACCGCGTTAGCACCGAAAAGCCGGTTATTATCATTCATACCTCAGGGCACTTAAGTGTGGCAAACACTAAAGCGTTAGCCATGGCTGGCATCGATGAAAACACAGAAAATCCTGACGGCGGGATAATTCGTCGCATGACAAACTCACAAGAGCCCAATGGGGTGCTCGAAGAAAACGCGCACTTTGGATTACTGTTTAAACTGATGAAATCTGTTGATCCTGATTTACAAGATTTAATGCTGCAAGAAGGGCAAAAGCTCTATACAAAATACGGCTACACAACGGCCCAAGAAGGACGTGCGACCCAAGAAGCTTATGACTCGATGGTAAGAGCATCAAAGGCAGATAAATTCGTGATTGATATAGTTGCCTATGCCGATATGGCCACCAGCAGCGGATTTATGGACTCAGCCTATAACAGTAACACCTACACAAATCATTTTCGCATTGGGGGTGTAAAGCTGAACTTTGATGGCTCACCACAAGGGAAAACCGCTTGGTTATCTCAGCCATACTTAAAAGCCCCCGAAGGCCAAGAGCAAGGTTATGCAGGCTACCCTACTTTTAATGATGAGCAAGCTTATCAGTATATTGAAACGGCCTTTGCCAATGACTGGCAGGTAATGACGCATGCAAATGGTGATGCCGCCATTGAGCAGTTTTTAAATGCCGTTGAAAGTGCCAATAACAAGCTCGGCAAAAAAGATCGCCGCCCAGTACTCATTCATGGTCAAACAATTCGTCAAGATCAGGTAAATCGTCTTAAAGAATTAGGCATATTTCCATCGCTCTTCCCAATGCATACGTTTTATTGGGGCGACTGGCATGTAAATTCAGTGCTAGGTCACCCCCGTGCCGATTTTATTTCACCCACTCAAGCTGTTCGCAAACAAGGATTAATGTTTAGCACCCATCATGATGCACCAGTCGCCCTACCTGATGCACTACGTGTATTAGATGCAACTGTTAACCGCACAACCCGTACAGATCAAGTATTAGGGCCAGAGCAACGTGTTTCTGTGTATACTGCACTACAAGCAATGACCACATGGCCTGCGTATCAACATTTTGAAGAAAGTTCAAAAGGGCAATTAAAACAAGGGATGCAAGCAGACTTGATAATTCTTGATAAGAATCCGCTAAAGATAAAGCCTGTAGAGCTACATAACTTACAAGTGTTAGAAACCATTAGTCGTGGTGAAACCGTCTACAGCAAAAATTAAACACACTTTAAGGAGTAACATGAATAAGTTCATACAATTAGCCTGTGCTGCGCTGCTGTCTTTTTCTGCATTTGCAGCACAAACCGTTACTACAAAACTGGATATTTTAAATCTTAAGGCGCAGTCTGAGAATGTGCTAACTTCTGGGCAGCCAAGTCAAACGGATTTTGCCAAGTTAAAACAACTTGGTGTTCAGAACGTCATAAACCTTCGTGGTGATAACGAAACGAATTGGTCTGAGCAAGAGTTAGTCACTGAGCTTGGTATGAACTATTACCATATTCCTGTGCAATCTAAAGCTGATATTACCATTGAAAACGCTACGAAACTTCAGGCCTTACTCAATAAACAGCAACAGCAAACTACCTTACTTCACTGCGCGAGCAGCAACCGTGTCGGTGCTCTCGTTGCGCTATACAATGCGGTAACCTTGAAAAAGCCAATTGATGAAGCTGTTGAGATTGGTAAACAATGGGGCTTAAAAAGCCTTGAAGGGGTGGTAAGAAGCAAAGTTAACGAAGAGGTTGGTCAGCCATAAGCTGACCAACATATTAGTTTATATTGCTTTTTTCTGACTCTCTTGTTGTTTCTTGGCTTCAACTTGCTGGAACATTGAATCCACTAATTCGATAATTTTATCGTTTGCATCAATAAATTTATCCAAACCACCACCCGTTCGATAGCTTGCTTGCGCAATTGTTTTAGATTGGTCAACATTAGTGACCCAGATATTGGCATAGGCCATATAAAGAGCTAAATCCCAATGCCAGTTCGCAACATAAAATGCAATTGCATCACAACCGTCTGTGTTAGCAGTTGAGATGTCTGTTTGATACGCTTGGTGTTTCATAACATAGTTAGCCGGTATCACGCGTGTTTGCACGTTATGTTTTGCAAAACCTGTTTGCAATGATGTTACAACACCTTCTTTAACTGCTTGATGCTCTGCAATACACACAGTTTTTGGTTTTTCCGCTTCAAAACGACTTACATCCTGTTTCGCCGCACATCCAGCAAGGATAGTTACCGCAGCAGCAACAGCTGACATTTTTAAATATTTCATTATGATTTTCCTTTTTTATAATTACTTAGAGCTGCCATGCATAGCTTAGTTTAGTGAAGAAGGTACGCTCGTCACGCTCAAGACTTTTCAAAGAGTCGTCTTGATATCCTTTGTCTGAATAACCTAAGTAAAACAGCGTCTGAGAGTTAATTTTGTATGAATACACCAGCTGACTGCCATAATCGCGGTTAGTTTGACTGACATCAAATCGATAAGCTTCGTTGTTTCGATCGACGTCTTCAAACTGCAAAACGAGTTTTAGCATTGAGCGCATATTAAATTTATAATAAACACGTAAATCAGTTAAATTTGCAGTATAAACACGATCATTTTGTTCGTTATCTAGATAGCTGTAACTGTGCTCTAGTTGAACCTGCCAATGATCGTTAATATCCCATGTCATCTCAGGTTCAATACGAACCATGGTACCTAAAGCTGCATTACTGTAATCAATTTTGCTGCCATATTGAGCATACAATAAGAATCGCACATCACGAATAGGTCTAAAACCACCGTAGATATAGCCTATATTTTGATTAAAGAACTCGCCGGCATAAAACTCATTACGATGAATAAAGCCAATTTCTGTTTGCGACTGCATCTTACCTTTAAAAGTAATAAAGCCATCGTATTCTTCTTCGAGTAAGTCGCCATTTTGTGCCCACGTTTTATCCCACTCTACATTGTAGCTGTACTCTGTGATTGCATCATCAGCATCACGATACCAAGTTTGCCCACCACCTAATTGTACTTGTTCGTAATCAACTTTAGCTTGGTAGCCTAAATCAGAGCGGTATTCTTTACCTATATTTTCGTAATTAGCATAGACTTCGTAATCACGCTTAGTTCTAGTAAATTCAATAGCATAAGCTTGATCGGATTGATTCTTATCAACGCCATAATAATCAACTAAAAATTCTGAATTAGTGGTATCTGTGCTTGCAACTTGATACTGCAAACTATCTGATTGGTTAAACCAATAACTACCATCAATCGATAACACGGTATTATGGTAATCATCATTTTCACGATGAGTACTCATCACACCAATTGTGCCTTTTTGGCCAATATCAAACTGATAACGCCCCGCTACTGCTTGCGTTTTATCTGCCAGATTAGCAAAGCCCGACCCTTGATTTGTCGGAAGTAAAACACTGGTATTCTGATCATCAGCGTACATAAAACCATAGCTGTGCGCGCCGGTTTTACCAGTTAATTTTAAACCTACATCAGGTTCAGCAATCATTCGCGTATATAAAAGCTCTAGTTGGCTGGTATTAAAATAAGACGCACCATCTAAAAAGAATGGACGCTTTTCAGCATAATAAATTGAGTAAGTAGTATTTACGTCAAGTTCGAGTGAGTCTGCCTCGACCTGCGAAAAGTCAGGATTAATGGTGGCATTAATAACCGCATCTTGCGTCACCCCCCAACGTAAGTCCAAGCCCGCTTCAGTATCTATATCGCCATTTTGCCAATCACCCGGCACTGTGTCTTTGCTATCATGACGAAGCGCCGTTAAAGTGGGAGTAAGCTGAATATTTTGGCTTTCTGTCATGTTGGCAAAACCTGTGAGTTTATCAAACTGACAAAAGCTACATTTTACATCTCGGTCAAAACCAACGTTCGACATTTGATAATACACATCACGCGGGTAATTTCGCCATACTGCAAAACTCCACGTTAATTCGGCCTGGTCTTTTGGAAAGCGAAGTGCAGTGAATGGAATACGCATTTCAACAACATAGCCGTCCTCTGTTATTTGCCCTGCGCTATCCCAAATAGCATCCCATGATGGGTCTTCCACCCAATCATCAATATCTGTCATGCGCATATCGCCTTGCGCACCCAATGGGTTTACATAAAACTCATAGCCAGTTCGTTCATCATTAAAAGTATCAATCATCAAGGCAACATTGTCGTCTTGCCAAAGTGTGTCGCGATCTCGAAGAGCGGCACGAATTTGCGAAGGATCATTATCTTTTGCAATAAAACCCACATACAAGTACTTGCCATCTTCGTACATGTAAGCATCGGTTTGCACGAGCGGTGTGCCTTTTTCGGTTGGTTCGTTCTGATATTTTAATGGCACTTTAGTGGCGTATTGCCAGTGTGACTCATCCATCACACCATCAACGCTAATAGACTCTTTAATATGGGCAAGGGAGAACTCAGCTTTATCAAATGCATTAGCAGAAAAAGGCACACTAGCAACACTGAGTAAAAAAGTAGGGGCGATTATTTTATTTATTATTCTTTTTATGTACTGCATAAACATCCATTTAGACACTAACGCGTTAGAAACGCTACTTGACTGATTTCAAAGCGATTGTAATTCATCAAGGTACATTTGTTAATCTAATTTTGCATTTAACTGTATAAAAATTAACAAAATACTCCATTTGTACGATTAGCAGAGCCAAAAAAACCCCATTGCCAAACAGCAATGGGGCTTTTTTATAGAAGCTCTTATCGTTTGTTATCGAAATTCATTACTTTTTAAGGCTTAATTTATTGCCTTTCAAAGATTTGCGAACATTTGCGATACGTGAACGATTCTTCGCACGCGCTTCCCCCGTTGCCTGACCTGAAGCCTTATTTGTACGGCTACGGCGTAAATGCGACGGCTTTTTACCTATTTTATCAATCAGTACTTCACGGCTGCTTACTTCATAACCTGGTAAAACAACACGCTTGATGCGCTGTCCAATTAGCTTTTCGATATCGAATAAAGTGTTTTCTTCCTCACGGCTCACAAACGAAATAGCTTGGCCCGGCTTACCAGCACGACCTGTACGGCCGATACGATGCACGTAGTCTTCTGCAAGCCAAGGTAAGTCGATGTTAATCACACGTGGTAACCCTTCAATATCAATACCACGGGCAGCCACTTCGGTTGCGACCAGCACGCGAACTTTACCTTCTTTAAACTCGCGTAAAGCGCGGCGGCGGTTACCTTGGGTTTTATCACCATGACAAACAACAGCTGGAATACCGTCAAGGTTAAGCTCCTTTACAAGCTCATCGGCAGTTTCTTTCATGTTTACGAAAACAAGTACTTGCTGCCAGTTTTTCTTTCCTATCAATTCAGATAAAAGCTCTTGCTTACGGCGCTCTTCTACAGGATACACAACGTGTTGCACTGTTTCTGCGGTACTGTTTGTTTGATCGACACGAATGATTTCAGACTGCTTTAGTACTTTACTCGCAAATTGTTTAATTGCCGCAGGGAAAGTGGCCGAGAACAACAAGATTTGACGCGCTTCATCACAGCCATTAATAACCGTTTGCATATCGCTGATAAAGCCCATGTCTAGCATACGGTCAGCTTCATCAAGCACTAAATGCTTAACATTAGCTAAGCTGATGTTACCTAAACGAATATGATCAAGTAAGCGCCCTGGCGTTGCAACAACAATATCGACACCTGCTTTCAAATCGTTAGCTTGACCCGCTAGATTAATACCACCAAACAAGCACACTGTTTTTAATTCGGTGTATTTTGCAAACGCTTTAAAGTTATTAGCGATTTGCTCAGCTAACTCGCGAGTAGGTGCAAGCACTAGTGCACTTGGTGCATTATTTTCGCTAACAGCTGATTCTGATAATTTTTGGATAAGTGGTAAAGCAAATGCAGCGGTTTTACCCGTGCCGGTTTGCGCACTGACAAGTACGTCTTTGCCTTTTCTTACTGCAGGAATTGCACTACGTTGAACGGGAGTAAGCGTTTCGAAATTAAGCTCTTCTAATGCCTGTAAAAGCTCAGAAGAAAAACTAAATGATTTAAAATTCATGCTGTATAACCTGCGGCCATCATATCAAGGGTCGCAAATTATACAGAAAAAAAATGACTTTAGTTAGTTATAACTTAACTAAAGTGCCTTTTAATGCCACACCAGCGATAAACGTACCCGCACCACATTGATATTCTGTTTGGCTAACAAACTCACGCTTCTTGTAATACGATTGAATATTTACAACTGCATTCATGCCTTCACGGACAGCACGCTCTTGTAATGCTTTTAAAGCACTTAGCATTACCCACTCACACGCTTCTCGGTCAGTTTTATTAAATGCATTGGTTTTCTTGTTGGTGATCACTTCACCATAAGTTGTTTTAATCGTGTTATGACTTTGATCAGCAAAATACAGCGGAATATCTAACAATGCTTGTTTCGCTTTGGTGGTTTCAAGTAATGCTTGTACAGGTAGCGTTTGTAAATCATCACGTGCAAAACTGTTTGTTGAAAATAAACAAGCCGCTAAAACACATGCAAGGGTCAATAACTTCATTTAAAAATTCCTTCTATAAAATTTCCATGCAACACCAAAACCAACCGAAACATTATAATCTTGCTTCACGAGTGGGCTTGCATCTTGTTGACTGTTAGTAAGGTGATGATATTTAACAAAACCACCTAACCAATACTTTGGTGTGTCAAAATGTACCCCAATTGATACATCAGCGCCAGAAAAACCTGAACGACTTGAGTATGCTTGGCGAGTTTCATTGCTATGTAAGTCACTCACTCCATAGTAGTAATCAAGGTATTTATCGCTAGCAAAGTTGATATTGCCACGAAACGCTAATGAAAATTGTGAATCCGCTTTTTCGATGATCGGCACTCGATAATACACACTTGGCCCATAACGCCAGCCAATATCATCAATACCAGAGAAATCTGTCGCAATGGCTTTGCGCGCAAACAAGCTTAAATACAAATGCTGTTTAGCGTTTGGTTCACCTATTAGGTAGTAATTAAGTGAAGGCCCTAATTCAAACACCCAATCTAGATCATCCATACCTTCTCGGGCTTTGTTGTCTTCACTATCAACTGCAAGACCTACGTTGGCAGATAAATCTAAATGGAGATTTTCTTGCTGCCACAAAAAGCCAGTGAAACTATTACGGTCTATGGCCATTGTGTCACTTTGATAACGAAAATAAGGCACAGGCAATAGGTATTGCTCACTTTCATCTGAACCTAAATAATGCGGGATATCTGCATAAAAAAGGCCTGCACCGAACTCCATTTTTGCAGTGCCCTTTTCTCCACTATCTTCTGCAGCATAAGCATTAAAAGTTAGAATAAATAAAATACTTATGATGCAGCGCTTGATCATGCTTGCCACTTTTTAAAAATTAACGAGGTATTGATACCACCAAACGCAAAGTTATTACTCATAATGTAATCTGTTCGCATTTCACGGCCATTGCCCTTGATATAATCTAGGTCAGCACACTCAGCATCGACATCTGTTAAATTAATAGTAGGTGCAAACCAACCATCATTCATCATATTAATACTCGCCCATGCTTCAATGGCGCCACACGCACCTAAGGTATGACCTAAATAGCTTTTTAATGAACTAATAGGTTTCTTGCCAAGGGCATTGAAAGTCGCTAGAGACTCCGCAATATCACCTCGATCTGTTGACGTACCATGAGCATTCACATAGCCAATTTGATCCGCAGTAAGCTGTGCATCATTAAGTGCCATTTCGATAGCCACTTGCATAGTTTCTGCGGTAGGTTGCGTCACATGCTGACCATCTGAGTTACAACCAAAACCAACTAGCTCCGCATAAATGGTCGCTCCACGGGCAAGGGCATGCTCATACTCTTCTAAAATGAGTGTGCCTGCACCTTCTCCAATAACCAGACCATCACGATTTTGATCAAATGGTCGAGGCGTGCTTTTCGCAGCATCATTTTTTGTGCTGGTCGCGTATAAGGTGTCAAATACCGCAGCTTCTGTAATGCATAACTCTTCTGCGCCACCAGCCACCATGGCTTTTTGGCGGCCATACTTAATCGCTTCGTAAGCATAACCAATACCTTGCGAGCCTGATGTACACGCAGAGCTGGTGGTGATCACGCGACCTTTTAAACCAAAAAAGACACCCACATTCACAGGCGCCGTATGTGCCATCATCTGGATGTAACTGGTGGCCGTTACGCCCGTCATTTCGCCGGTTTCCATCATTTTTGCAAAAGCCAATAATGGTGGTGTTGACCCCGTTGACGAGCCAAAAGCAATCCCTGTAGAGCCATCGGTTAGGCTTGGATGCTCTAATAGCCCAGCTTCTTCTAAAGCAAGCTCTGTAGTACGGGTCGACATCATAGCAACACGCCCCATTGAGCGAACTTGTTTACGCTTATAATGACTTGGTTTAGTAAAATGAGTAACAGGTGCCGCTAGTCGAGTGTTTAGTTCTGGCGCCACATCCCAGTCAGTCATGTACTGAACGGCATTTTCGCCTTTTAGCAAAGCGGTTTTAAATTCGTCCCAGGTATCACCTAATGCAGTGATGGCAGACATGCCTGTAACAACAACACGCTTCATTACACCATACCGCCATTCACAGAAATAACTTGGCGGGTGATATACGCAGCGTCTTCTGAACATAAAAACGACACAGTACCCGCGACTTCACTAACAGACCCCATACGTTTTAATGGGATCATTTTTAGCATTTCATCAACCGGTAAATCGTCTGTCATTTCGGTTTCGATTAACCCAGGAGCTACGCAGTTAACGGTGATCTTACGTTTTGCAAGCTCAAGCGAAAGCGCTTTAGTTGCACCAATAATGCCCGCTTTAGCAGCACTGTAGTTAACTTGCCCGCGATTACCAGCAATCCCTGACACTGATGCCATAGTGACAATCCGGCCACCTTTACGACCTTGCACCATTGGCATCACCGTTGGATGAACCACATTGTAAAAACCGTCAAGGCCCGTGCGGATCACTTTATCCCAATCATCACCTTGCATCGCAGGGAACGCCATATCATTTGTGATACCGGCATTACAGATCACCCCATAATACGCTCCGTGCTCGGCAATATCAGCTTCAATTTGTTGTTTCGCACGCTCTCTATCGCAAACATCAAATTGCAATAGGCTTGCATGACGACCAAGCGCACTAATTTCTTCACAGGTTTGCTCTGCTTCAGCCACACCACTGCGACAATGAACAGCAATATCAAAGCCATCGTTAGCTAATCTAAGTGCGATTGCTTTGCCAATACCACGGCTTGAGCCGGTGACTAAAATACGTTTTGTCATTGATTTTCTCTTATAAACTGCATGGGGTCTTGTGGTTGAAACACATTGATTTTTGCTTCTGCTAAGCATGTTTCATCGCTGTGTATTTGACACTCAAATACACTTAACCCTGATTCTTCTTGATATAATTTTGTCACCGAGACTTTAAGCGTTTGCTCGTTTTTAAATACCGGTGCATAGGTTTTATATTTACGCGTGCCAATTAAAAAACCAATTTGTACTTCATTTCCTTTGTCTTTTGCCAGCGCACCAGCATACGCTGCGATAGTTTGCGCCATATATTCACAGCCAATATAACTGGCAACCCCATTTAAGCTCTCGTCATAAAACGGGCTGTGTGAACTAATATCCACTTCACAGCAACCTGACTCTTCGCTGTAATTAGATAGGCGATTGAGCAATATCATTGGTTCGCTATGAGGTACGACTTGCTCAATTTTATAGTGATTCATTTAGATGTCCTAGTACTACACTGACATTATTGCCACCAAAGGCAAACGAATTTGATAAACAGGTGTTAATTACTGCCTTTTCTGGCTGTGTTATTAAACCAATTTCAGCCAAAGAGTCGTCTTTTATCACCTGATTACATACTAATTGATTAAATTCCGGGTAGGCCAAATAGAGCCAACATAAGCCCGCTTCTAAGGCACCTGCAGCACCTAGAGTATGGCCGGTCAAATGTTTAGAAGAGCTCACTTTAGTATTTTTTCCAAATACCTCACTGATTGCCAGAGATTCCATCGCATCATTTTGCGGTGTAGCTGTTCCATGGGCATTAATGTAGTCAATATCTGAAGGTGTTAAATTCGCGTCTTGCAATGCCATTGTCATAGCTGCGATTGCACCAGAACCGTCTGCAATCGGTGCTGAAATATGGTGAGCATCAGAGCTTTCACCACCACCTAAAAAGGCAATACTTTGTTTTGTGTGCTGCTCTTTACTCATAATAAATAATGCTGCGGCTTCACCAATATTGATACCAGCTCTGTCGCCACTAAACGGCTTACAGATTTCATCGCTGATCGAAGATAACGAATCAAAGCCATTAATAGTGAGTTGACACAAGCTATCTACCCCACCACAAATTACCACATCGGCTAAATCAGCACTGAGTAAGGCACGCGCACTAATAAGCGCCTTGGCACTTGAACTACACGCAGTTGAAATGCTGTAACTTGGCCCCTTCGCAGCGAGTTTTTTGGCAATATAATTGGCAGGTGCGACGAGCGCTTGGTCGTAATAATCAAATTCCTCTGGCCACTTTCCCTTCGCTGCATGGGCAATTCGGCCTCTTTCACCTTCTTGAATTGCAGCAGTACTGGTACCAATAACCACAGCAATACGGCTACTCGGAATGTTTATGCCTGTCAATGTGTCAGTAATTTGCGCCAGCGCTAAATCGATTAGCTGATAAAACCGCATTGATGCGGTTAATGGCAGTTCATTAACCAAACCCACAAACGTTGGGCGCTGCTCAAATGCAAGCGACGTCACCTCTGTGAGTGTTTGTTTAGGTTGCAAGCTGATACTTTGCATTGTTTGTTGATGACCAACCCCCAATGCACTAACAATACCTAAGTCGTTAAGCCAAAATGGCATAATCAATTAACCCTTTGAAATTTAATTTTGTAATCTCGCTGAAAGTTTACAAGTTCTGTTGCACCGTCTAAATAGCGAATTTCACTAATTAACTGTTCACCTTGATATAAGCGTCGCGTTGAGCCTTGTTCAACCAAGTTCAAATCATAAAGCTGCGAGTTAAGCACAGTAACTGGCCAGTGTACAAGCATGATATCAGCAAGAATATAGCGAGGATCAACCGCGTTGATAGGGAGCATTTTTTCGCTTTTAATCGGCCCTAGTGGCGCTTTTTCTAACTGAAATATCGGCATACCTTGAGCCGTCATAACAGCCAAGTTAATACCCGTTTCACTGTTTAAACTCAGCTGCGCTAGTAATGTATGCTGCTCATCGCCATGGTGTACTTCAAGTACTTGCTGCCAATTATCGGCAACTAATGATGGCGGTGGATCAAGCAAATAAATCCCTGCATTTGGCGCTAAATCAACACCCTTTTTTACTGCAAATTCACTGGCACAACTTGCCACTAATATGCTCAAGGTTAAAAGCAAAGAGCGTGTTAATCGCGACATAATTCAACCAACGTATTTAAGCGTTTGTTGCTTTGTTTTACAAATGGGTTTCGTAAATCCCATGCATAACCAGCAAGAATAGCACTGATCATCTCGCGCACTTGTTGGTTTTGCTCACTGTAAAAAATCACGTCCTGAAATGAGCCATCATACCAGGCACTGACGTAGGCTCTAAAGCAATTAACCCCTTGTTGCAAAGGTTCACTGTAATCGTTTTTGAAATCAACTTGCTCACCACGTAAGTAGCTATCAACTAAAGGAGCAACCAATGAAGCTGATTTTAATGCAATCGTCACCCCAGATGAAAACACCGGATCTAAAAACTCACCAGCATTACCAAGTAGTGCAAAATGCTCACCATACAAGCTCGACACATTAGCCGAATAGCCTTTGATAGCGCGCGCTTCACCAAGTGCTTCACGATTGGCTAATAACTCACTTAAATAGCTATCTTGTTCAATAAATTCATTTAAACCAGCGAGTGGTTGTTTATCATTAAGTTGCTCTGGTTTACCGACCACACCAATGCTTGCCGTACCATCACTAAATGGGATCAGCCAATACCAAATATCTTTATGCTCTGGATGAACATTAATTAAGATTTTTTCGCGGTCAAACAGGGGATCGCTAATATTATCTTTAAAATGGCTGAAAAAAGCCCAACGTACAGGGAAATTTGATGCTGACTCTAAATCAAGTAAGCGAGGTAATACTCTGCCAAAACCACTGGCATCAAGCACAAAACGCCCTTTAATTTGATAGCCTTGCTGGTTTTCATCCGTAACATCAAGTAAAGCGCCATCCTCACAATTGCTGAACGCTAACACGCTATGTTGGTAACGTATTTCAGCCCCCTGCTGCATAGCAGCATCGGCTAAGCATTTATCAAAGTCAGCGCGTTTTACCTGAAAAGTCGTGCCAGGGCCTTCGCTAAATTTCTCGGTAAAATCGATTGTTGTGTGGTTGCCACGACGCTGAAACGCCGCACCATTTTTAAACTGAAAACCAAGCGATAGTGCCTGTGTTTGCACCGCTTGCTCAAGGCCTGCTTCTGCTAAAAAGCTCATGCACTGGGGTAATAAACTTTCACCAATCGAAAAACGCGGAAAGGTTTGCTGCTCTAACACCACCACATGCCAACCTTTTTTCACCAGTAAACTGGCAGCCACGGCACCTGAAGGACCCGCACCAATAATAACAACATCAGCCTGTTGAACTTGATTATTCACCTATTATTTTTCCTTATTTTTAGGTAATGCAATACTGAGCGGCGCAAATATATAGATACATATTAGCCCCACTAATACCGTTAATCCGAAACTGAAAATGGCCGGCGTTTTCGAAACGGCCAACATGCCAAATACCCACATCGATGATGCCGCTGACAAACTAATTGCGAGTACATTGCTAGGGCTTAAATTATTGACTTGATAAAACACCAAGTAATCGATTGCCAACGCTAATATCAATAAACAGCCTAATAAATTAAAAATCGACAGCTGAGATTGCAATGCACTGCAGAGTAGCAGTACAGCTGCAGTAGTTAGTACAAGCACTAACGTTTGCTTACACGCCGTTTTAAAACCAAATTTAACGCTAAATAGTAATAACGCAAAGGTCATCGCAATGGCCAATGTCACCAGTAACGAATTTGAGTAATGGCTTAAACCTTCGCTTATCATCGCGACTTTATCGTAAACAATTAAATCTGGGTAAGCGTTGGCTAAATCCATCAGCTCGGATTTATTTACACCGGTTACCATAAACCAGCTTGCGGTTAGTGTATTGTTTGAGATCACTTGGTTAGCGATTAACGGCGCTAACGGTGAATTAAGTGCCGCGTTTAAATCAAGCATTGATGTTGAAAGCTCAACGGGCGTCTCTGTCATTTGGCTAACCACACTCATCGCTTGCTGGGCCAAATGCAGTTGCTCGTAGTTTTGCTGTTGTAATTGTTTACTAGGCACTAAGTCACTAAGCATTACAGCAGTGCCATTAAGGCCGAGAATAGTTGCTTTTAATGCTTCTTGTTCTACTAATAATTGCTGCGCATTATCGGCAAATAAAATCATGATTTGGCCATTATCTTTACCTAATAAAGACATATGCAGCGCTTCGTTTTGCATTAAATCAGCAGGACTTGCATTTAACAGCTTTACATCATCATTAATCACAGGGGGTTTTAGTAAAGCAAAAGCACTCAGAAACACTAGCATCAGCATGCTGAGTGAGACGCGATAATGCGTTAATCGTTCTAAATAACCACTTAACCTGTTTGCTAACTGATGCGCAACAGTGTTAATGGTTAAACCAGCTTGCCAATAAGGCAATAAAATACGGGTGCAAAGCCAAGCTGTAACTAGCCCTGCAACAACGAACACGCCCACTTGACTGAGTAACTGCACCGGTGAGAAAAACAAACTCGCGTAACCGAGTGTGGTGGTTAGTAACGACAACAACAGTGCCAGCTTAAGCCCTTGACTAAAACCTTGCAGCTGCTCGGTTAAATCAAGCATGCCATGAAATGCATAATCAATGGCAATACCAATCAGTGTCACGGCAAACACCATGGTTAATACATGCACCTGACTAAAAATACTGATCAGCGCAATGGTGCCGCCAATAGCGGCGCTTATCACGGTTACAGAGGCCAACCACAATGCATTTATCGAGCGGAACACCCAGACCACCATCACAATAAGCGCCAGCAAGCTCACCGAACCAAACAAGGTCATTTCAAATTTGGCTTGCTGCGCATTTGCTGCGGTGTGAAATAAAGCACCGGCATAGCGAATTTGTGTATCTGGATAGCGGCCTTCAAGCTCAGCGATATAGGCAACAATCTCATTGCTTAAAGCTATTGATTGATTTATTGAAAAGGCATTGTCAGCACTTTGCACGAATAACATTAAATACTCATCACCTTGATAGTTAATGTTAATTCGGCCATCTTGCAGCTCAAATTGCTGCATGTGCGCCATTGCCTCAGATAGGAACCCTGCTGTAGCAAGTGTTGGGTCTTGGTTGATAGTACTTGAAACAAAAGGATCAGCGACTTTACTCAACTGACTAAAGTAATACTGTTGAAAGCGATTAGCGTCGCCAATCGCTTGCTTATATTCCTCGGACACTAAATGCCCGGCGTACTGACCGTAAAATGCTGCCAACTGGGATATTTCTGGTAACTTAAAACGAGGCTCAATATGTTTGCTAGAAAGCCACTGTTCTAAATCATCATAAGCTTTTACTGCATTCTCACCACGAAAAGAAAAGCTCAACTGCTGTTTATTAGCCGCAAAAAAGTGTTCTTCGACTTGCTGTAAGCGCGGCTCTGACTTTGGTAACAAAGCCAAAATATCATTATTCAACGTAGGCTGTTTTAGAATAAAAACAACCACTAAGGCGCTAACTAATAGGCTCAGCCAAGCAAGCGTTAGGCCCCATGCTTTCACTGTTTTTGCTCAATTTGAGGATACGCAAAGCGTAATACCGTAAAGTTACCATTTGCTTCTTGAAGACGCACACGGCTCACTTGCTTTGCTGCTACACATAATTCGAACTGACTAAATAGCTGTTTTAGCAAGTCATCTTTAGGCAATAAAGTCTGACAACCGGGCTCTGCATGATCTGTCATCGTAAATTGCTCAGCAAGTGCCACTTCATCATGCTTTAAAATCGCTTGCAGTAAATTAACGTAAGGCTCAGCGCCTTTTTGTAGCTGCGGCTCACCTTTAGCGTTAAGGGTATATACTTGCCCTTGCTTGATTAATAGCGTGCTTTTAACCGGAGATTCAACCTGCCAAGTGAGGCCATCTTCAGCAAGTTCAAACGAACCTGTTGATATAAAAGGTTTACTAAACCCTTTAAAATGCTTTTCTTGGCTAAATGTGCCTTGCTCTGTCACTGCGCTCGATGCAAACACAGGAAAAAAAACGAGCACACTCAGTAACAACACGCTTAATCGCATTAAATCACCTTTTGAAGTTTTTCTTGTAGCACAGGCGGCGAAACAAACTGCATTTCTTTTTTCTCTATATCAACCGCAACTTGGATAGTCGTTGCTTTGGTTAACTTTTTACCTGTAGCGCAATCAGTGATTACGTAATCGATACGTAATCGTGTTTCATATTCTTTTAAGTAGGCATCAACGCGGATTTTTTGTGTAAACAATGCTGAGCCGACGTACTTAATATGCATGTCAATAATCGGCCACGCATAGCCAGATTCTTGCATTTGCACATAATCATAATCAAACAAACGCAGTAATTCGCAGCGCGCGACTTCTAAATAGCGCGGGTAATTACCATGCCATACCACATTCATTGGATCGCAATCATGAAAAGGAATTTCAATCTCAACATGAGTGCTCAGCAACGAGCCACGACTATGCATATAAACTCCAACGTTTTGTTTGAATAGCGTCAACTGTAAAACGAAGAACAGCCTCTAGAGGACGGTCTTCATCAAGCAGCGGGAAAAACTCGCTAATGTCTTGATACATACTTTGTACATCAGGGGTTAAACTAGCAAACTCAAGCTCGCCACTATTAATACGTAAACGCAAACCTTGAATACTCGCAAGCAAGGTACTAGCAACCACTTGCTCGGTAAGTTGCAATATACGCAAACAATCTCGCGCAGCGATGGTTCCCATGCTCACTTTATCTTGGTTGTGACACTCGGTTGAACGAGAAAACACACTTGCTGGCATGGTTAGTTTTAATGCTTCAGCCGTGTATGCACTGGCACCAATTTGGACCGCTTTAAAACCATGGTTAATGTAACGACGTTCATCATTACTCGCCGATAAATTAGAAGGCAAACCATTGTTATAGCGCGTATCAACTAAGGATGCGATTTGTCTGTCTGCTAAGTCGGCTAAATTAGCAACAGCGGTTTTCATGCTATCCATAACCATTGCAATATGACCGCCATAGAAGTGACCACCATGCAATACGTGCTCACCTTCACCATCGATAATTGGATTATCATTTGCCGAATTTAGTTCATTTTCAATCATTTGCCTAAACCACGGTAAACTATCTTGCAGCACACCAATAACATGTGGAGCACAGCGAATTGAATACCTATCTTGTAAGCGGTCAGCATTACGCGGGTGTTCTACATGGTTTAAGTCTCCACGGATCCATGCAGCTACTTGCTGTTGCCCTGGATGTGGCTTCACCGAAAACAAAATATCATCAAAGTGATGACTGTTACCCTTTAGTGCAAGGCTTGCAAGGGCTGTTATACGGCTGGTTAATTTAGCTAGATAATCTGCTCTATCATAAGCAAGGCATGCCAAAGCTGTCATTACGGCCGTGCCATTCATAACTGCCAGCCCTTCTTTCGGGCGCAGCTTTAATGGCTTTAAACCAAGTTCTTGCATCACCTCTAGACTGTTTTTAATTTCGCCTTTGTAATACACATCACGCTCGCCAACCATAGCACCGGCTACATATGAAAGTGGCGTTAAATCACCACTGGCTCCCACTGACCCTTCTTGCGGGATCACCGGTACGATATTGTGATTTAAAAAGTCACGTAATAAATTCAACATCTCCCAGCTAACGCCAGAATACCCTTGTGAAAGCGAAGTTAAACGCGTCGCTAAAATAGCACGCCCTTGGGCTTGATTAAACACATCACCAAGGCCACAACCATGAAATCGAGTAAGATGCAGTGGTAACTCATTAACTAAATCAAGCGGCACTTTTACGGTTACCGAGTCGCCATAACCTGTGGTTACGCCATATATCACGCCATCGTCTTCAAGCAACTTATCTAAAAACGCCACGGCGCTGTCTATTTTTTTCGCAAATTGACGGCCTGATGTTAACGCTACAGCACCTTGCTCTAATGCAATATGAACAATATCTTCGATTGATAAACGCTGTTGGCCAAATACGGTAGTCGAGTGCTCTGACACCTTAGTTCTCCTTGTTTTGACTACGAGACACTTGCTCGTCATTTTGCCAAAAATCATAAAAATTAAACCATTGATACGGATAGGCCGCAGCATAAAAACTGAGCCTTTGCGCATAATCGCTAACAATTTGTTGTAATGTTTGTTGCCTCGTTTTACGCGGTAAAACGAGCTTGTCGGCGTATTTTTCAAAAATCACGCGGTAACATGTCTCGCCATTTTGCTTTTTATCTTTTAAACAAAACAGATGAAACACTGGGCAATCTAACAGTGCAGCTAAAATAAATGGCCCTTGTGAAAAAGGGGCTGGCTTACCTAAAAAGTCCGCTTCAATAACTCTTCCTGCGGTGGTGGTACTGGTTCTGTCACCGACAATCACCACAATTTCACCCTGCTCTACTTTCTCTTTGAGCATAATTGCTATGTCTGGGCCAAGATCGGTTACTTGAATGAGGTTTACCGCAACATCCGGATTAATACTTTTCAGTAATTTATTAAACTCAACCGCATGATGCGTAAACACTAATACATTAATCGTTTTACTGTTTCGGTGTTGGCTAAGGGCCCTACATACCTCTAGGTTGCCAAGGTGCGAGCCGATAAAAATAGCTCCTTGCTGTTGCTCATCAAGTTGTTTAAAAAGGGCTTCGTTGGTGTAAAGAATATTATGTTGCTGAATTCGCCCAAGCCAGGCATCTATTTTGTCAAAAGCGCTGTCTGCAAAGCAGCGAAAATGACGAAAGCTATCGCGCCAAGTAACCGCTTTTCTATTGCCATTCACCTTGCGCGCTTGGGTTAAGAATGCATGAGACGCTTGGCGGGCAGTTTTGCCAGTTAAAAACAAATAAAATACCACCGGAAACAACACCAGCCACAAGCCTTTTCGGCCAAATACCCGATAACACATAAGCAATATCTGCATGCCTAAGCGGTTGCCGCGTTCTTGCATTTTTGACCAGTGTTTTACAGCCATTAGCCAGCCACCTTACGCCAAAGCAGCTTAGGTGAGCGTAGCAACATGCCAAAGAATAAACGCGTATGCAGCCAAGAAATTCCCACGTTATCGTGTAAGGCACGAAAGTGAGATACACCATTTTCAGGGTAAATAACCTGGGTTGGCAAAAACGTGACTTTAACACCTTGCCAATAAAGCCTGACTAAAATTTCAATATCAAAGTCCATGCGCTTGCCAAGCGCTTGCTTAGCCATTAATTGCTCAACGGCTGCTAAGGGATAAACCCGAAAACCACACATTGAATCAACAATATCAAAGCTTAGTGTTTCTACCCAAACCCAAAAATGGGTGATGTAACGACTTAAATAACGGTGCTTAGGCACGGAGCTATCATAAATTGGACAACCACTGATCACCTTGTTAGGTGATGCATTGCTCAGTTCAATCAACTTACTAATATCTGCTAACGAATGCTGGCCATCAGCATCAACCTGAATGGCATGGCTAAACCCTTGCTGGTAGGCAGCCATCAACCCTGTTTGAACTGCCCCACCCTTACCTTGATTTTGAGCGTGGCTTATCAAGGTTAAAAAATCGTACTTAGCGTCAAGCTCTGCAAATACTTGCTTGGCATCAGCGTCACTACCATCATCAACCATGATTATCGGCAGCTGTAACTCTTTTAGCTCATCGAGTACAGCAGCAATAGCATGGGTGTGATTGTAATTAGGAATAACAATACAAAACTGGTTCATGGCTTAATCACAAAATACAATTCGACCAGACGCATGCTGGCCTTTTTCTGATTGATAGCTAAACAAACATTTGCCTTTTGCATTGCGCTCAAGGGTGAGGTTTACCGTCATATCAGGGGTTGTTACCACCTGAAACTTTAACACTTCTAAATCTTGTACTAGTTTGCCAAAACCCAAATATTGCTGAGCATATTTTACTGCCCAATCCAGCTGTACTACGCCTGCTAAAATTGGTGCATCTGGAAAGTGGCCGCGAAAATAATCTAAATCAGCCGCAATGGTTAACGCTAAACTCACGCTAGTTTCTGTTTGTGATAAAACGGCCACCTCTGGGGTCACGTTATTCAGACTTGGCAAAATACTGCTCCAATGTTTTTAAACTTAATTTAGCTTGACTGTTAAAAGGAAGTGCATCGATATAGCGCCATTTGCGTGGTAAGCAAATACGTTCAAAGCGGTTTGAGAGGTGCGCTTGTAATGTGCGGTTAATTGCCAGTTTACCCTGCTCTTCAAGCTCTTTATTAGCTTCATCACTGAGTACAACCACCGCACCAATTTGCACGCGCTTAGCTGGAATAACCACCACTTTAACTTCTTTTACCCAGTCATGGCTTTGCAGATAACTCTCAAGCTCATCTAGATTCAAACGTTTTTCTTCAATTTTTATCGTTCTGTCTATACGGCCCAACAGTTTAAATTGACCATTTTTATGAACGAGTGCTCTATCGTCTAAAGGGAAATTTGATTGCTCTAAAATCGCAGAATCTAGCATCAAGCGTCCTTCATGATTCAGCGATAAAAAATTACCATTAAACGGCTGCCATGGTACATCAACCGCGGCTTGTGTAACTTGTCGATAAGCAATACCGCCGGTTTCGGTACTGCCAAATACTTGGGTAGCTGGGCGAGCTAACTGGTTAAATAAAGTTTCGGCATGCTCATTATTGAGTGGTCCGCCAGAGGAAAATAACCATTTAATTTTGTCGCGCTCAGGAATTAACACATTATCAGCGCATAAACGACCAAGTTGCGCAGGGCTTGAAACGAGCGCTGCATAACGAATATTTTTTAGCCTTTGCGCAATATGTTCAGGATACTGAATTTGTTCACTATCAATTATATGGCCTTTCGCCAACGGCCAAAGTAAGCGAAACAATAAACCGTAAATATGCTGATGCGAAACAGTTGCTAAAAACGTAAATTGGCTGGGTAAGTCAAATGACATTGAAAGTACTGCAAGCTCTCGATTTAGTACCCGCCACGGTTTTACTATTGGTTTAGATTGTCCTGATGAGCCTGACGTATAAAATATAACTGCTGTGTTTGTTGGCCATTGTAAACGGTTAGTTTGCAAAGGCGTGTGACCCAGACTGTGTTCAAGGTTGGTAAATAGCACATCATCATCGATATTGGTCGCATCGCCTGCAAAAAAAGCAGACTGAGCAAGCAATAAACTTAAGGTTTCGTGCTGACCATTAGGCGGAAGAATAACATTATGACCACTACACGCTAAGGCAAATAAGCGCACTGCAAATTGGTAGGTATCGGGGTGGAATAACACCACATGACTGCCAGCTTTAAGCGCCGTAAGCTTACTTTGATAAGCGGCAATATCAGCAAAAAACTGTGTGTGTGTTATTGGCTGCCCTGCAATAACAAATGCAGCATCTGGGTGAAATTTCAGGTTACTCGATACCATTATTTTTAACCTTTTGTCTAACAAGCCATTCCACAAGGCCCAAGAGAGCTATCAAAATATAGGCTACTAGTCCGTTGTACAGTGTCCATGTCTGTAACGAAGTAAATAGGCTAGTGTATAACGCAATACTGCCATTAATAATAAAAAACGCGCACCATACTTTAGTAACTTGGCGCGTGTAATTAACCCCTTTTTCATCAAGCTCAGGCTCTTTAATTCGAGCAAAACTCTCAATGACTGTTGGGCCACTTTTCAGCGAATAAGCAAAGGTTATGGCCATTACTGTATTTATAATGACCGGGTAAAGTTTCAAGCCCAGATCATTGTTAAAAAACTGCGTTGTTGCTAAAGCGATAATAGCCAAAATAGAGGCTGGCTTTATCCATGGCATAGATGTGAGCAGCTTTTTGCTCAGCAAAAGCCTTAGACCTAACAATACCATCAGTACCAAGCTCACTTGCCTTATTGAGATATGCTGTAATCCAAAATACACAATAAATGGGTATAAAGATAAGCACACTAAAAGCAGTGTTGTGGTTATCGCTTTGAGCATAGTAATGTTTATGAAACGAGTTTTTCTACTTCATTTACAACATCTTGCACAGTACGAACTTGTTTAAATGCATCTGGCTCAATTTTCTTGCCAGTGATTTCGCGTAGTTTTACAACTAAATCAACAGCATCAATGCTATCAAGATCTAGGTCTTGATACAGGTGCGCATCTAGGCTGATATCATCAGCATCAATCTCAAATTCATCTACTAAAATGCCCTGTAAAACGTTGTAAATGTCAGCAGCGGTTTTCATGCTTATTCCTACTTCTAAGTCTGTATTATGATTGGTGTTGGTTAATAAATTCTGCCAGTGCATCTACTGATGCAAAATGGGCTTTTGTTTGTTCTGAGTTTGCGTCAATTTTAACGTTAAACTCTTTTTTAATGGCTAAGCCAAGCTCTAACGCATCGATGCTATCTAGGCCTAAACCATCAACAAACAAAGGTTGGTCATTTTCAATATCATCCACGGTAATATCTTCAAGATCTAAGCTGCTAATGATTAATTGTTTTATTTTGTTCTTTAGTTCAGTCATAGGTGCCTGAGTTCCTCTGAAAAGTAATGTTGCAAATCACGGGTTAATTGTCGTGCTTGCATGGCGGGTTGTTCATTATTAAATGTGTCGTTAAACGTAAATGGGTCAGTGGCAAAGCGCATCTCAAAATGCGCTTTTGTTGCGGCAACGCAATACCATGGTGTGCCTTTGGTCAAAGTGCTGGGTTTCATACTAATCAGCACTGAGGTTATAGGGGCTTTACAACGCGCAGCAATATTTGCCGCACCACGCTTAAATTTTAACTGTTCACCTGGGGTTGTGCGAGTGCCTTCAGGAAAGATAATCAGGTTATTTCCAGCAGCGAGTGACGCTTCACATTCATTCAGTAACTCTTGCGGATCTTCATTACTAATATAACCTGTGCCTTTAATTACGCCGCGCATAAATGGATTTTTAAATAAGTGTGCTTTGACCATGCAATCAGCATTTTTAATCACAGATATCAGCACTACAACATCAATTAATGAAGGATGATTGGCAAGTACTAACTGCCCTTTAAGATCATGAAATTTCTGTTTATCTTGCACAGAGAAATGGATAGCACCGGTGTAATGCATTAAGGCAACAAAGAATTTAAAACTATAGTGAACCGTTAAACGGGCTTTTTGCTTACATTTAGCTTGGCAAGGTTCAAATAAACGTTGTAAAGGCAAAACCAACAAGGTAAGTAAAATACCGCCAAACCCAAAAACAGCAAAGCAAAAACCAGTTGCTAATACACGCCAAATTTTGTTCAGCTTTTTATATAAATTAGCCACCATGGTACTGTAGCATCCAAGCTGATTGTTGATGTGTCAGCAGCGATTGTGATCCTTTGCTTGCTAAAGCAGCTGCTAACTGTAGACTCAAGGGTAAGCACGAGTCACTTTGAGAGTGTTCAGATTCAGGAAGTTTTGTTAATTCAAAATACGGTTTGTCTACCTGAACTTTGGATAATATGAACGACACACTATGAGCGATTTGTTGCTCATCGCTAAATGGTAAGTATTCATCAGGTAATACACTTTCGGCATGGGCAACCAAAATTTGCTGCTCAACACCACTCTGGACACGTGCAAAACCATCAATCATGGCTGAAATAATGCTGTCTTGACCACCTGCTATGGCATTCATCGGGGCTTTGTTTTTTGCAATAATCGAGAACAAGCCTGTTGCAGCATTATGTACACTCAAACCAAATGCGGTCGGAGAAAGCGGTTCTTGTTCAACAAGTGAATGCAATAGCTGCGCTGTTTTAGGTAAGTCGCCATGACGAGATGAAAAATTAACGGCTAACTGATGATGCTCACCTTGCGCTTGATGCATAGTATGAAGTGCCATTTTCATAAACGGGCTTAGACGGCGGCGCTGCATTGGTGCAACCCAGCTTAAATCAAGGTCAGGGTGATCAAGATGGCTTAATTCTGCAATTTGTTGCTCGGGCGCAACCCATACACACAAATTATTAACAACAAATTTCACAAATATTATTCTTTTAGCGCCAAACGATTGCTAATTTTACCCATAAGGCATAAAAAAGTAAAATAATGGTGCTTAATTGTAGTGAAATTAAGCACCCATTCATCTTTATCGTAAAATAACGTCTTTTTCGTCTAAAAGTTGTGCTTTTTCGCCTACTATATCTGCAATATCAAGTTCGTTAATGTAGTCTAAACCGATTTCTTGCTGCGCACATGTAAGTGGCACATAAGGAAGACGGAACACAGGGTTCACGGCGCCTGTCATCATCAGCGCCGTATTAATAGCGATTGGGTTAGGTTCGCAGAATAGCCAGCCCATAAGTGGCTGCAGTTTTGCATTAAGTGCATCATTTTGCTCATCCATTAACTGACGGAACAAGCCCGGAATAATGTTAGATGTAACCGAAATAACACCGTGAGCATTATGAATGTGCCGTGCATCATGTGCTTCATCGTCATTACCAGACCAACAAGCAATACCTTGCTGTTCATAATGAGCAATACGCTCATTGCCACCGCACTCTTTTACACCGATAAAGTTTTCGTGCTTAGCGAGTGGCTCAATGATATCTGGTGTTAAATCTTGGCCTGTACGACCTGCTACGTTGTAGATAAACGCAGGACCAATATCAAGTAAACGGTTAAAGTGCTCTTTCACACCCGCCAGTGACGTGCGCCCGTAATAAGGGTTGATTTGTAACGCGGCATCCATACCGGTGGCAAAACCATACTGGGTTGCTTTAATCGCTTCACGCGTGTTGTTGCTACCTGTATTACCAACAATTAATAAACGATCAGAGAATTTGCTAACACTGTGTGCTATTAGCATCAAGTGTTCTTCCCAATTCATTAATTGGCCTTCACCTGTGGTACCGCCGACGATGATGCCATCAACACCAGCTGCAATTTGCTGCTCAACAAGGTCGTCATAACATGCAAGATCAATGTCACCATTAGTTAAATACGGTGTTTTTATAGCGGTGATCAAACTTGCTTGTTTAATTGTTTCTAGGTTGCGCATAACTTTTTTAATGTTTGGAAAATTTGCGCTAGTTGTATCATAAACACAGGCATTTTCCGAGTAATGAGCTGCAATAAATAAAAATACTTGAGAAAAAATCAAAGTTAAGCCAAAATCAAACACTGTATAAATTAACAGTATTTATTGTGAGTATTTGATAATGCAACTTTCTAAATTTTTGGCAACCTACTTTTATACTACCGAAGAGCTGTGCCATACCCTATCAATTGATGAGGAAACGCTATCGGCATGGCAACAAAGTAGTTTATTTCCAAAACCGAGTTACTGTTTGCAGAGTCAATTAGAATGCAGTTCGTATTCGGGCATTTATCAATGCGAAGAATATCAAGACTATTACCCTCGTGGCGCCGCTAGTTGGGGGCAATTAATTATCAAACATGACATAACCTCATCCTGCCAAGCGTTTAATTATTTTGCTCAGCAATATTCGAATCAACTTAGTAAGCTTGCCGAGCAAGGCTTTGCTATCAATGAAGAATTATTTGGCAGTGAAATTGACGAGCACTTACAGCAAGTTTGGCAACAGTTTTTATGCAGTAAATACGGTGTGCTCACACAAAATGGCTTAGTTGAAGAAGCCGTTCAGCTAGATGTGGCCAAGCTATTGATTGATGATATTACTGAAATGCGCACTAAAACAGGTTTAAACATGGATGAACGTCAAAGCTTGCATAAGGCACTAAAACTAATAAATCGCGCGTTAAGCCATGGTACGGGCAACGAAGGTAAAAATACCTTACGCCATCGTTATATTGATGACGTAGTGGCAAAGTACGATCTATCGGTAAAATAACCTCTCATTTTTGCGCTTAAAATGAAGCGAAACTGAATGACCGCACAAAGTTACAACTGTGTTTATTTTGTTGTAAATAGGTTAATACAATTTGCTACTTTTGTTTTGTAGGTTTTCATCTGCTTGATCGATAGATTGGTCTGGTCGAGTTATTGCTCTTGTCATATTTGTTATTTTGACACCTAGCAATAACTTCTTTCTTCCAAACTAATTACATCAAAATACAGGATGAAAAAATGAAACCTTTTCCAAGGCTTGGTCGCTTAAAGGCGACCTACTTAGCCATGCTCGGCTTATCGATTGCCCAGCCAACAACCGCAGAAGAATCATTTGTTACACAACAAAGTAAAGCGGATGCCCTTACATTCACTTTGATCACTGGGGACAAAGTATCGGCTGTTGTCAATAAAGACGGCAAGCTAGGCGGCATTCGATTAGTGAATGCAGATGGTTCAGATACATTCACCAGTATCTTTAAACGTGGTAACAACACCTATGTTGTTCCAAACCATGCTCAAGCCTTAGTTGATTCAAATGCGATTGATTTAGAGTTATTTAACATTAATAAGTTATATGAATCGGGTTACGATGATGCATCAACCGACGCGCTCCCCGTCATTGTTGAATACCGCGACGGTACCCTTGCAGGACCGGCAGTCCCAGCAACGCTTGCTGGTATGTCATTAACCGGTGAAATTGAGCTTATCGATAGCGCCGCATTTTCAATCAGCAAAGACAAAGCAGCGCAAACTTGGCAAACTCTAGTTGAACAAGCTGACGTTGAAGGTCTTTGGCTTGATGCTGTCGTTCATGCTCACAAGGTTACCCAGTCAGAAACACTGACTCCAACAGTCCCGCTTACCGGCGCATATGGTGAGTCAGCGATTAACTATAATGGCGAAGGTATTAAAGTTGCCGTACTCGATTCAGGATACGACATTGAGCACCCTGATTTACAGGGGCGAGTAATAGCATCACGAGACTTTACTTACTCAAGCAACGGTGTAGATGATTTAAATGGTCATGGTACTCATACAGCCTCAACCGTTGCAGGCAATGGCCATGAGTCAGAAGGTAAATGGGTCGGTGTGGCGCCTGCTGCCGATTTAATAATCGGTAAAGTACTTGGCAATACAGGAGGAGGATCAACTTACGGTATTTTAAATGGCATGCAATGGGCGGTGCTTTCTGAGCACGCTGACATTGTAAATATGTCGTTGGGTGGTACGGCAACAACCTGTAGTGGCCCACTGGTTGAGATGGTTGAAGCGCTGAGCGATAAGGCCTTATTTGTTATCTCTGCGGGCAATAGCTTTACCCGTGAAACGATTGGTTCACCGGGCTGTGCGCCAAGTGCATTAACCGTGGGTGCCATTGATCGTGATGGCAATACGGCGTCGTTCTCTTCACGCGGTCCATCGCCAGATGGCCACTCAGCAAAACCAGATATTGCTTCGCAAGGTGTATCTGTTGTTGCTGCGGCTTCTGGTGGCTTAGGTGATACGGCTTACCGCGTCTATTCAGGTACATCAATGGCAGCCCCTCATGTTGCCGGTGGTGCTGCAATTGTTATGCAAGCTCGCCAAGACCTTACACCAAAAGAAATTAAAGACGTGCTTACATCATCTGTATTTAGTGGTAACTCTCACGTACTTGAGCAAGGTGCCGGTGCCATGAATATCGACCGTGCCATTGATCAAGCTATTGTAGCCCCTGCAAACCGTGAACTTGGCTACTTTGATAATGCCAATAGTGCATTTACCGAAACACAGATCACGCTGACAAATACGTCTGATGAGAGTATTAAATTAAAATTGAAATTAGACTTAATTGGCGAAGATGGCAAAACACAATTGCCAGCAACTCTAGCAGGATTAGATATTAAATCTGTGACAATCCCAGCCAAAGGTGTTGCTCAAGTTCCTATGTGGATTGACCCAAGTGTGGCACTTAATAACAGTGCTTATGGTGCAATTACAGGTCGTATCACAGGCACAACCGTTGGCAATACAGATCAGCAAGTGACTGTACCAGTGTCATTTTGGATTGACCAGCCTCACGTTAATTTAACGGTAAACCTGACTGATCGCTGGGGTAATCAAGCAGGCTCTCCATCTAAGCTTTACTTAATTAATGAAGAAGATGATTGGGGCAGTCTTGTTAGGCTCACTGGCGGTAAAGCCAATATCGATGTACCTGCTGGTTACTATACGTTGATTGCTAACATTATGACTTACGATAACCCGCAAACCAGCTCTGGTTTAGTTGAATCAGCGGCACAAATGGCTGTATTAAATCGTAAGATTGATGGCAAAACAGAGATTAACTTTGATGCACGTAACGCTCAGCCTGTTACCTTTAAAGCTGACCAGCCTCTTGATCCACAAGGTTATTCGTTTGGCTTTACTTACGCGATTGACGATCAAGAAGTTGCGAAGCTTGCTGCTATCGAAATGGCACCTGATTACGTAAATGATATGTATGCATGGTCACAAGGTCATGACGACCGTTTTCGTTCATTTATCACCACCCGCGCGGTAGCTCCAGAAACAACCGTCACTATGCAAAACGGGGTTGAACTTGATTACATCAAACAAGGTTTAGCACTGTCTTTTCATGGTGAAGGCTCCGCAGAAGTCGTACCTGTAGGTGATGCAGGCTACAGCACTGACTGGAGTCAATTTGAGTTAGACGGAAAAATTGCGCTTATTGCTAACCCTAATTACCTCACGTCTTACATGGTCGGTAATGCGATGAAACATGGCGCCAGCGGTGTGATTTTTTATCGTCCTGGTCGTGGCGGCCGATATAAAGGGGCAATCACAGGCACACCAAAAGTCCCCGTGATTGGTATTAGTACCGAACAAGGTGAAGCCTTAATGGCAGAAATAGAGGCTGGCAACAATATTGTTAGCTGGTCTGGTATTGCGGCTGAACGCTCACCTTATGCTTATTCAATAAACCATATTGTTGATGGCCGAATTCAATCTGGGCAAATCAATATTGCTGAACATAAAATGCATAAAATAAGTGCGTCTTATCACTCGCAAAATGATGAGCGCCCGGCATGGACTGATGTTATGGCAATGACCAACAGTACAGGGGAGTTCTACTCAACAGGTAGCTCACAGTTAATTATGTTACCTCATCAGCGTGATGAATATTACACAGCAAGTACAAAAAATGCATGGACGAATGTCGTTATGCCAAACTATCAAATTCAAAGCGCAGGCGCTTATTTTGATGGTCCACGCGCTATGACTGAAGGTGCTGAGCAAAGTACCACTTGGTTTAAAGGTCCACGTGCTGGTAGCTTAGGCAGCAGTGGCTCGGCGATTATTAGCCGAGATACCAATGTCCTTTACTTTAACCTTGCTTCGTTTGGCGATGCCGCAAACCATGATGGTATTTTTGGCTTTATGGGTAGCTCAGCCTTTGGTTTAAAAGTAAATGGTGAGCCAGCATCTCCGTATCAAGGTACGTTAACACTTGAGCCGGGCTCTCATCAAATTACCTTAGAAATGCGTTCTTATGCCCGTGGTGTTGGTGAGCGCTCTCCAATAAATGATAAGCTAGGTTCTCTTTACCAAGGTTTCTATACATTTACCGCTGACGAGCAGCAACAAGGTGTTCAGCCAATTTTAGTGCCTATGATTGATTTACCGGTTGATATTAACAACAGCATGAAAGCAGGTGAAGCCGCTCAAGTTAAGTTAACGGGTTTACTAGACGGTGTAGGTGAAGTGGCGCTGGCAGATGTACAGTTACAATATGCATACGGCCAAGAATGTACGATTGCTAACGTGCCTGCTTATATCTATTGCCCTGTATCAACGAAGTTCTCAAGCGAAAACTGGTTAGATGCACAAGTTGAACACATTGACGGTGAATGGGTAGCTACGATCCCTAATACTGGAAACGTCGGTGACTTTGTCCATATTCGAACGATTGTTTCAGATTATGGTTCAAGCCAAGCAGAGCAAATTACCATGCGAGCTTACATGTTAGATTAATTAGTTAGCGCTAATCAGCAAAGCCGCCTTCGGGTGGCTTTTTTCATGTAAAAACAACATGATCAAGTATTAAGAATCTAAATGCTCGTACTGACCTCGATACACTTCAAAAGTCTTCACAACAGTGTGTTGCTCTTTACTTAGATTATCAAACCAGGTATCGAAACGCTCATCATCATCTTGTTCACTTAACGCTAAATACTGGGCCAATAATTCAATAATATCGTTGTGAGTACACGACAAGGTGTCTACATGATTAGCTAAAACAGAATGGTCTTTATCGCGAAGCGTGTTCATTACATTTTGATCTAGTTCTTCACGGCTAGTTTTATCATTCACTTCCATATCCCTCTTAAAAATAAGCACGCATACCTAGTTATAACAGCCTTATCGACAATATCCAGCTTTTTAAATCTAACTGCTTATTGATTGTTCAGCTTGTACAAATTTAAGACAATGCGATATAAATAAGAATCATTTTTATCTTGATCTAAATAGTCAACCACCCTATAATCGCTACATTATCACATAACAAACAGGTGCATTATGAAGCCAAATATCCACCCTGATTACCAGCAAGTCGCTTTTCATGATACAGCGGCAGACAGCTACTTTATTATTGGTTCGACAATCAAAACTACACGTACGATCGAACTTAAAGGCAAAACTTATCCTTATGTACCAATTGACGTATCAAGCGATTCGCACCCGTTCTATACCGGTAAACAAAAAGCCGTTGCGAGCGATGGCCGTGTTGCAGCGTTTAATCGTCGTTTCAAAAACTTGGCGAGCAAATAGTTGCTTTAAGGAAAGAACATGAAAGTATTAAGTTCATTAAAAAGCGCTAAGAACCGCCCGGGCTGCCAAATCGTAAAACGTAAAGGTCGTGTCTATGTTATTAATAAAGACAACCCGCGTTTTAAAGCAGTTCAAGGTAAAAAGAAAAAGCGTTAAAAAAGGTGCCTCGGCACCTTTTTTTTAATTAAAGTAAATCTAACTCAATAGCTTAGTTGCCAAATAACAACTCCCAAAAGCCTGGCGGCTCATGTAGCTCATGGTATTTTTTACGTAACTCATCAATAGATTTAAGCGGCGCTTTTGCAGCTTCAAGGCCACGAGTCGTTGCAAGTTGCTTCGCTTGCTTTGCTTGATTTATGACTTTATCAAGCCCTTCTAGAGACGCTGTTTTATGCTGTTTAAAATCAGCTGTTTTAGCTGTCTCTAACAACACAATAAACTCATCAATAGCGGCATTAAAGGTAGCTAAATCAGTAGCCCGTACGGAGTTTTTATAAGCAAGCCCCATATTTTTCATATTGGCCTCAAGATCAATATCAGAGGCTACACTCACACTCGAAAAAAACAAAAAAATAACAAGAATTAATCTCATAAAATACTCATGCAAAAAACCATGCGATCATTATAAACCGAAACATGCCACTGGCATAATTCAAAAACAAAACCAATTTAAATTACAATATTACCATAAAAGAAAATGCATCAATTGATAACAATTATCATTGATCATTAACTAACTATAAATAGTACCAACATTAACAAAAAACCACACTATATTATAAGTCATTGTAATGAATAAGTTTATTTAAACTACAAAATGCTACGAAGTTTTTATTTGCATAAAATAGGAACAATGATAAAGTCTTTATCGTTAACATTTATTAACTACCGTTAACACACCCATTCAGGGATAAAACAATAAAGTAACAGGTGAAACAATGATAAAAAATAATTATTTAGGTGCTAGCATTAAGCTTGCTCTATGCTCATCGGCCCTCGCCATTTCTAGCCAATCTTTAGCTGCTGAAGAAGAAGGCGCAAAATCTATCGACCGTATCGAGGTAACAGGTTCACGTATTTTACGTGAAGGTGCTATTGCCCCCGCTCCAGTAACTGTTATCAGTGGTGAAGACTTAGTTAACACCGGCGCAGTAAATATCGGTGAGGCACTAAATAAGTTACCGGCCCTTGGTAATACTTACTCATTATCAAACTCAGGTCGTTTTATCGGTACTGCCGGTCTTAACATTCTTGATTTACGTAACATGGGTACTGATCGTACATTAGTACTAGTTAATGGTAAGCGCCATGTTTCTAGCTCTGCAGGCTCTCAATCAGTTGATACCAATACAATTCCAAGTGTTTGGGTTGAGCGTGTTGAGATCATCACAGGTGGTGCATCAGCTGTATACGGTGCCGACGCTGTAACAGGTGTAGTTAACTTCATTCTTAAAAAGAATATCGAAGGCTTAAGTGTTAGTGTTACCAAAGGAGCCTCTGAATTAAGTGACTATAAAAATGAAAAAGCAACGTTTTCATATGGTACAAACTTCGATAATGACCGTGGTAATGTTGCCTTTGCTGTTGAGTATTCAGGCCAAAATACATTAAATGCGCTTGATCACCCGTGGACTGATGGCTCTTTCTTTAGCTTGCGTAACCCAGCTCAAAACGAAGAAAACAAAGACGATCCAAACTTCCCAGATAAAATCTACACACCAAATGCTGGCTATTATGCGATTAATAACGCAGGTGTTTTTGCAACAAGCAATGGCTATGTTAACTCATTCAACCCTGATGGCAGCCTACGTGATATTTATATAGGTGACCGAGTAGATGGCCTAGCATGTGCTGACTGTGACTCATTTAACCTTGCACAGTTCAATGAAATTCAACCAGAATTTGAGCGTTACAACGTAAACTTTAAAGTTAACTATGATGTTGCTGAAGACATGAATGCGTATTTCGAAGCAAAATATGTTAACAGCGAAGGTGAAAGTATTGGTCAACCGGCATTTTTCTTCTTTAACCCTAATAACAGCATCAAAATTGATAACGCTTACCTAGATCCAACTGTAAAAGCAGTAATGGAAGAAGAAGGTGTTAGCTCAATCATGGTTAACCGTATGATGACAGATTTAGGTCGTCGTATCGAAAACAATACGCGTGAAACAACCCGTTTTGTTGCTGGTTTAAGAGGCACTGTATTCAATGACTGGGAATTAGATGCATCAATTGTGCATGGTCAAACTGAATTAGAGCGTATAAATGGCGCCAACATGATCATGGCAAACTACTACAATGCTCTTGACGCTGTTGAAGATGATGAAGGAAATGTTGTTTGTCGTAGTGAAGAAGCACGCGCTGAAGGTTGTGTACCGGTAAACATTATGGGCTTTGGCGCACCAAGCCAAGAAGCAATTAATTACATTAACACAGTATCGACAGGTACTTCTGAGATTACTCAAACAGTAGTCACAGCATCACTTGCAAACTCAGCGATTTATGAACTACCAGCAGGTTATATTGGTTTTGCTGCCGGTGTTGAATACCGTAAAGAAGAAAGTGAAACTAAAGAGCCAGATAATGCAGTTGGTACGTTCTTTAACGCGCTTGGCGAAGATAAAGGTGATTTTGATGTAAACGAGATTTACTTTGAAGCATCAATCCCACTATTAGCTGACTTGCCTCTTGTGCAAGACCTAGTACTAGATACAGCGGTACGTTATGCTGACTACAGCACAATCGGCGATGCAACAAGCTGGAAGGTAGGTTTAGATTGGACTGTTAACGATCAATTACGTGTTCGTGCAACACAATCTGAAGCACTACGTGCCCCAAACATTGGAGAAATCTTCGGTGCACCTAGCCAAACATTCTATAACGTTGATGACCCTTGTTTAGCTGATAATCTAGATGATTTACAAAACTCAGAAGTTCGCCGTGCTAACTGTGCAGCATTAGGTGTTCCAGTAGGTTTTGAATCAGATTACGATTCGCAAACACTTGAAGGTTTAGTTAGTGGTAACCGAGACGTTAAGGGTGAAGAGTCAACCAGTACAACAATTGGTTTGGTTTATCAGCCGTCATTCTTAGAAAACTCAGTTGTTACAATTGACTACTGGAAAATTGAACTAGAAGATGCTATCTCAACGATTGCTTCTCAAGAAATTCTTGATCGTTGTGTTGACGCTGAAGGCGGTATCAATAACCAATACTGTAATCTAATTACACGTGATAGCACATCAAGTGAAATTACCTTAATTCAAAACTCTGTATTAAACGTTTCTGGTCAAGAAGCATCGGGTGTTGATTTTGAGCTAGGATATGACTTTGACGCGCTAGATGGCGACTTCTCAACACGTTTAATTGGTACATACCTTATTGAACGCAAAGACTTCCCATTCCAAGACCAACCTGAAGATTACATCGAATATGCTGGTACAACGGGTGAGGCAAAATGGCAAGCTAACTTAACTATCTCTTACAAGCGTGATGGTTTCTTTGCAACGTTTGATACACGTTACCTAGATGAAGTAAGCCTTTATACAGACCAAGAGCTAGAAGATAACCCAAATCCAAATAGCTTAATGAAGTTTGGTAGCTATGTTATTTCTGATGCAACAGTAGGTTATAACTTCGAAAGCGGCCTTGGTGTTAAAGTTGGTGTTGATAACATCTTTAACCGAGAGCTTCCATTCGGTACTCGAGGCGACGGCTCTGGTAGTGCAAGTTACGACAACATCGGTCGTTTTGGCTATTTAAGACTATCTTACGATTTCTAATCGTTAATAGATTTGATTCTCTTGGGGCTGTACATTCGTGCAGCCCTTTTTTGTATGAGCCCTCAAAGCCTACTCCAATCATTTACTTCAAAGCAAACGATTCGCGCTATACTTAACCATACCAACCTTTTAACCTAATCAGATTATGCTAAGAACAGTATTTTTCATTATTTGCCTATTTTACTTACCAAGTGTTTTTGCCAAACAAAGTATTATTTTTATAAACCCTGGCTATGAAAATACGAATGTCACAGGCCCATTTTGGTTTGAAGTGTCTCAGTTGATGCGTGATGCTGCCAAAGACTTTGATCTCGATTTAACGATTCATTATGCCAATCGAAATCATATTGAAATGAAGTCATTAGTAGCTAAGGCGATTAAAGCAAAGCCTGATATGCTGATTTTAGTTGACGAAAAAAGCGTGCTCACCCAACAACTTTTAAGCTTAAATAGCACCTCTACACCTATTTATTTTCTACTTAACCGCCCATCAGAATTAGAACTAAAACGTTTGATTGATCATGGCATTAAAATCGCAGGTAGTGTGGAACCCGACAACAAACAAGCAGGGCAATTACTCGCAGATAAACTGATTGAAAAAGCTCAGTACGCGGCCAATTTTCTCGCTATAAATGGCGATTACACCACCCATGCAGCACTTGATAGAGAAGAAGGTTTAGAGCAAAGTGTTCAAACGCATGAGAATGCTAATATCACCGCAAAAACGGTTGCCAACTGGTCAGCAACACAAGCGTATCGCCATAGTCTTGGCTACTTTAGCCATCAATCAAACATGAATATTGTCTGGGCTGCCAACGATGCTATGGCATTAGGAGCAATTACTGCGCTTGATGAGTTAAACAAACGCAAAGATGTATTAGTTGGCGCAATAAATTGGCCGCTCAGAGCCGTAGCAGAGAAGATAGACGTCACTATCGGCGGCCATGTTACGTTGGGGGCGTTTGCTTTGGTAAATATTTATGATTTATTGAATAAACACGAAACCGCACCTATGCATCATGAAGTGGCTATTTTCAGCCAACATAACGAACAAACACTCAAGCTTGTTGAACAAATTCACAGTGATAACTTAGCAATTAACTTTCGCGTTTTCAGTAAATCAAATGAAAACCCCCTTCCCTTCAGTGTTGAATCACTTCTGTTAGAAGCAACCAAAAGCGCACTGTAAAGGGCGTTTACATTACTTATTACTGAGCCATACAGCTTGATATGGCGTTAGCGACATTGTTTTTGTCTGCTCGGTAATTTGCTCACCGCTAATTAAATCTCGCCATTGCTCGGTACCAATCAAATTTAAGTCGGCAAGCGTAAGCGTTTGCGGCTCGTCACTAATGTTATAAACACAAAACATACTTTGCGAACGATTGATGCTTTGTCGCCAAAAACCAAAGAGCCCTTCGCTTAAATGTAACGTATATTGCGTCGCATTGGGGTGAAATGCACTTTGCGCCTTTCGAATAGCCATTAGGCTTTTCATCGCTTTAAACACATTACGATGATGGGCATTTTCGTTACTTAACTTGGCCAGTAAATCTGACTCTTGCCAGCGGTGACGATTAATCGCTCGGTTATGTTGGCTATTTTCAAAGCGTTCATAATCATTGGTAGTACCGAGTAGGCTATGAATATACAAACCTGGAATACCTTCAAGCGCAAACATAATGGCATGCGCACATAAAAATCGTGTAACACCCCATTTATCTGGGCCTTTATGGGTACCTTGCAATGCATCAAATAAGGCAATATTTAACTCATAAGGGGTATTAGTGCCATCTGGGGCGGTACGTAATGAGACTTTACCGCCATATTTCGCAGTCGTATTTACCATTTCGGCAATTTCACTTTGCTCCAACAAGCCTTCAACGGGGCGCAAGCCAATACCATCGTGTGAAGCTATAAAGTTAAAGTATGCCGTCCCTTCTTGAGGAGGTGGCATACTCATCATCCAGTGCTTTAATGCGGTGCTGTCACCACTAAGTAAAGTGTGTAATAACAGCGGTGGCAATGAAAAGTTGTAAATACAGTGCGCTTCGTTGGCATTACCAAAGTACGATAGGTTTTCGCGGTTCGGGATATTAGTTTCTGTAATAATAATCACATTAGGCTCAAAGTGCTCAATAAGGGTGCGAAGCAGCCTAATCACTTCGTGAGTTTCAGGTAAGTTAATGCAGCGGGTATTGAGTTTTTTCCATAAAAAAGCCACCGCATCAAGGCGAAATATACGCACACCATTATCTAAATAATGACGAATAATGCTGACAAATTCATTGAGCACATCTGGGTTAGCAAAATCAAAGTCAACTTGGTCGTGACTAAAGGTACACCACACATGCTGCAAACCATCTTTTGTTTCAACCGCTTGTAAAAGGGGCGATGTTCGCGGGCGAACAACTTGTACAAGGTCGTCACTTGGGCTTGCCGTTTTAAAATACCCTTTTCCCGGCACTTTACCCTGAATAAAGTTTTCAAACCAAACGCTGCGGCTAGAGCAATGGTTGATCACCAAATCTGCCATCAACCTAACATCCGCTGAAATATCACGGATATGTTGCCAACTACCTAACGCTTCATTCACTTGCACATAATTCATTACCGCGAAGCCTTCATCTGAGCTATATGGGTAAAACGGCAAGATGTGCAGCGCATTAAGTTCAGGTAAGCATTGGTTTTTTACAAAGCGATGTAACGTTTGCAAAGGTGGTTCTTCGGGCTTGGCAACGGCTTCATCCGTATTAGCATGACGAATAATCGAATCACCATAGGCGATTAAAATCATATCTTGCTCATCCCAACGGTTTTTATGCGGCGTTGGGTCTCGAACAGGATCATCACCTAACATGGTACTAATTAGTCTGTCTGCGAGTTGTTCAAGCGTTGTTGATAGCTCAACCTCGCTGTAGATGCAGGTTAAATGCTGAATAACCCTTTGTTGCAAAAGCTCTAAAGTCACGTGCCTTCCCCGTTAAATATATTCTTTGTTATCAAGCTCTACGGCTTCTTCTAAGCGAGCAAACACCTCCGGCATTGCCGAAGCTACTCGGTTCCAACTCGGCACAAAGGGTGCTTCCATTGGATTTTCTAAAAAGTGCTGACCCGCATTCATAATATTTTGAGCAAACATTTCAACGGCTTTTTCTTCGTGGTGAATATCAAGTGTTAAGCCATTCATTAACGCATCGTTGTGATAGGTTTCAATAAAATCGAGTGCAATTCGGTAATAGGTTGCCTTTAATGAACGAATCGTTTCTGTCGTAAAGGTAACGCCTTGGGTAGCGAGCTTTCTGAATAAAGCTTTGGTGATATCAATCGACATTTTCGACAAGCCCGCCGCTTGGTTTTCTAGCGATAAGTCTTGGTGTTTGTGATCATAGTTATCAGCAATATCGACCTGACATAAACGGTTATGCGAGTAATTGCGATACATCTCTGATAACACGCCAATTTCTAAGCCCCAGTCACTTGGAATACGAATATCGTTAAGTACATCGCGACGGAATGAAAACTCACCCGCTAACGGGTAACGAAAAGAATCCATATATTCTAAGTAATCGTTGCTGCCTAAAATGGTTTTAAATGAACGCAATAACGGCGTTACCAGCAATCGTGACACGCGACCATTAATTTTGCCCTCAGCGGTGCGCGGATAAAACCCTTTACAAAATTCATAGTTAAAGCGAGGATGAGCAACAGGGTAAATTAAGCGTGCTAAAAGCGCTCTGTCGTAAGTCAAAATATCGCAGTCATGCAGTGCAATTGACTCTACTTTTGAGGTTGCCAACTTATAACCCATGCAATACCAAACATTGCGACCTTTACCTAGCTCTCGTGGCGCAACGCCCAATTTTTGTAGTTCTTTATCGAGCGCTTGTAAACGCGGGCCATCATTCCAAAGTACCTTATGAGGCTGATCAAGCTCCGCAAAAAACTGCAGAGCATGACGATATTGGCTTTCATCGGCGCGATCTAGACCAATGGTAATTTGCGATAAATAAGGCACATGTTTCAGCTCTGCAATTATATTTTGCAAAGCGGGCCCCTCTAGTTCACTGTAAAGCGAGGGTAAAATTAGGCCCATTGGGCGTTGTTTTGAAAAGCTCAGTAACTCTTCTTCTAGTTCTTCTACTGGGCGATCAGCAATATTGTGTAAGGTCGTGATAATGCCATTTTGATAAAAATCAGCCATGAGATTGCTCCTGTTTTGCTGCAAAACGCGCTTTGATGATAGTTAACGCAGAAACTTCTTGAACCCAACCTGCAGGGGCGGGCTTTTCGCTGAGCTGCCATGCTTTTTGTAATATTTGTGATTGCACTTGGCTGCCAGGGTTATTGATTAAAATAGCGGTGTCGGCCGCTTTTAGCATGGCTACATCGTTTTGACTGTCGCCAAGCGCTATCACAGTAAATGGATTGCGATAGGCTTTTTTGAACTGATTTAACAGCCACTTTTGTGCAAGTCCTTTGTTGTTGCCTTTGGTTAAATGGATAAAACGCCCGCCAACAAGCACTTCGTAGCCTGCTTGGCTCATTGCATCTATAAAACCTTGCTTTTCTTCATCACTGCCCGAAAAACAAACCGGATCTGAGTACTGTCTTTGTAGAGCCAATTCACTTTTATCGACGGGGAGTCCTGTTAATTTGGCTATTTCTTGTGCACTAAATTGACTAAATAAGCGTACACAATGGCTAAATTGACTGGCATATTGTTTAAGGTCGTCATGCAATTTATCGGTACTTTGCGTCATGGCAAAGCGCCAATAACCTTTATATTCATCACAGCCAATTGGCTTTACTTTAAAATAGTCTTTCGGGATATAAACAACCGCACCATTTTCCACAATAAAGGGTTGGTGATGATCCAAACCTTTTTGAATATCAGTAACTTCAGCAAAGGTTTTGCTGGTATTAAAAACCACATTGACACCGGTATCATTCAACTTTGCCAAAAATGGTTTGATCACTTCACATTCGTAACTGTCGTGATCGAGCAATGTGCCGTCTAAATCAGTAAAAATAAGTGGTTGAGCAATCTGGTCTGCGAGAAGTTCCATCTTGGTGATATCACGCTCAGTATCAAGTAATAGTAACGCATCCACGCTGTGCGCAAGAGTGGCTAAGTTTTCCAGCGTAATACGTTCAAAATGAGAGATAAAACGCTTTAAACTCACTTCGTCAAATGTGCCCTGCCCTTGGCCTTTTTTGGCAATTAACTTATGCTCTTGCTCTAAGCGCCACGCATACACATCTTCGAATGAAGGCGCTTTTAACATAATGGTGTAATCGGCCATTGCGAATACATGTTGATATTCATTCGCTAAGCAACTATTTACGCAGCGGCGCCAAATGCCGTCAGCATCTTCTAGTTGCTCTAATTCATTTACCGGAGTTTGCAGTTGATAAGGCTGTTGGGGCGTACTGGCTACACACCAGCCTTCAAAAAACACGATATCAATCGGCTTTTGGTTACTAGGCCACTGCTCTTTTGGCACCGGATCATCAGTTAGCTTATCAAATTGAGGTAATGGCACATCCACTTTACCAGCCAACAAAGCTGATAAGGTTTGCTCCATTAATTGCGTATCATGCGTACCCGGTACACCACGACTCGCAAACAAAGGATGAACATCTTTAGCAAGCTCGTTGCGTGCATCACGACTTAAATAAAAGTCATCGATTGATAATGACACGCCATTAAATTCGGTATTGCTATTAACCCAAGTCACTAAGAAGTCAGCGAGGGTCGTTTTACCTGAGCCTTGGCAGCCGTTAATCGCCACCAGCATAGGTTGGCCGGTCATTTTTGCGCTTAAGATATCGTGCGCGAGGGGTATAAAAAACTGCTCACTTAAGTATTGATACTTGAGTGGTAACTGATGCTTCGCTAAAAACGGGGTAATATCCACAACATTTGCCTCTTGCATAATCGCTCCTACCAGTATGACATAGAGATAAATGCAGTTAGTAGACCAGTTTTATAATTCCTTAAATTTTAGTTAGTTACAAAAAAAGCGCATATTAAATGCGCTTTTTTGGTGCAATATTCAAGCTGTTTTTAAGTTCTAATCAGCTTGTTGCACTGCTTTGGGGAGAACAGCATTTAAGATAATCCCCAAAATTGCGCATAAGCTCACACCTTGCAAACTAAACTCATCACCACCGATATGCATGCCACCAATACCAAACACTAAAATCAGTGCGATGATAGTCAAGTTGCGAGGCGCGGTAAGATCTTCACCTGATTTTACTAAGGTATTTAAACCAACAACGGCGATAGAGCCAAATAGCAAAATCATGATGCCGCCCATCACAGGAACCGGAATAGTTTGTAAACCCGCGCCCATTTTTGCCACAAACGCCAGCACAATAGCGATGATAGCGGTCCAAAGCATCACGCGAGGGTTGAAGTTACGCGTAAGCATTACCGCCCCCGTTACTTCAGAGTACGTTGTATTCGGTGGACCACCAAAAATTGATGCCGCAGAGGTTGCTAAGCCATCACCTAGTAAAGTGCGGTGTAAACCTGGTTTCTTTAAATAGTCTTTACCTGTTACTTGGCTAATAGCCATCATGTCGCCAATATGTTCAATTGCTGGTGCAATGGCTACTGGCACCATAAACAAAATAGCTTGCCACTTAAACTCAGGGTAAGTAAATGCAGGCACTGCTAGCCAGTTTGCTTCAGTGACCGCATTAAATTCAACAATACCTATAAATAACGAAGCAAGGTAACCTGCTACCACACCAGCAAGAATAGGAATAAGTTTAAATACACCTTTGCCCCATACCGCAAAAATCAGCGTAACCAGTAATGATAAACCAGACACTAAAATTGCTTGATCATAAGGAACTAATTGTGCACTGCCATCCCCTGTTTTACCCATTGCCATATTCACAGCGACGGGGGCTAAGGCTAGACCAATCACCATAATCACAGGGCCAACAACCACAGGCGGTAACACTTTATGCAGCGCATTCACGCCTTTAAATTTTACAATCAAGCTAAGCGCAACATAACAAAAGCCTGCCACCATCAAACCGCCCATAGTTGCGGGAATGCCCCACATTTGTACCGAGGCGATAATAGGTGCGATGAAAGCAAAAGACGATGCTAAAAAGATAGGAACTTGGCCTTTGGTAACCACATGAAACAACAAGGTTCCTAAACCTGCGGTAAATAAAGCCACATTAGGATCAAGGCCTGTCAGTAGCGGCACAAGTACCAAGGCGCCAAATGCAACAAACAGCATTTGCGCGCCAGTTAGAATGGTTTTTAACGAAAATGTTTGATGATTTTCCACGTGAGCGCCTTACACTGTGCCAAAAATCTTGTCACCGGCATCTCCTAAGCCTGGAATGATGTATCCTTTTTCGTTTAAGTGACTATCTAAAGATGCTGTGAAAATTTCAACATCAGGGTGGGCTGCAAGGGTTTTTTCTACGCCCTCTGGCGCTGCAACTAATACAATCACTTTAATATCTTTACAGCCAGCTTTTTTAAGCATATCGATAGTTGCAATCATTGAACCACCGGTTGCCAGCATTGGGTCAATAACGAGGCTTAAGCGCTCATCAATTTTACCCACGAGTTTTTCAAAGTAAGGAACTGGCTCAAGTGTTTCTTCGTTACGCTGAAGACCAACAACACTTACTTTTGCCGCAGGTAATAACTGCATTACACCATCCATCATACCAAGGCCGGCACGAAGAATAGGCACAACAGTAATTTTTTTACCTTTGATATGCTCTACATCTAATGTTGAACCATCCCATCCAGTGATTTGTACGCTTTCTAATGGTAGGTTTTTTGTTGCTTCGTAAGTAAGCAAGGTACCTACTTCAGACGCTAGCTCACGGAAACTTTTAGTACTAATACCTTCTGCGCGCATAAGGCCAAGTTTGTGTTGAACTAACGGATGAGTAATTACATGGATAGACATAAGTAGAACCTAAATGAAATAAATTACGCCTATTTTAGCGTAAATTAATGAGCTCTACTGCAAAAAATGCACAACATTTGCATTAATTCTTTTAAATGACTTAATTTTATTCAATAAAAAGCAAACATACCTGTATAACTTCTTCAACCCGATAGTATTTTCTCCATAACCCAACTTGTGTGAAGTGCGCTTTCACCAGTTGATGGGTGTGGTTGCTGAGCATGAAAATAGTTCGCCATGTTTTCAACATGATATTGTTGAATATGTGTAGGGTTATCAATTACGAACTCTTGTTTGCCCTGTGCGTTGTTAAGCAAAATCGGTTTTTCGTCAAAAACACTAAAGCTAAGCTCGCCTTCACTGCCATAAATCATCACATCATCAAAACGATTTGCTGAAGCAAAGTTCCAGCTCCCAGTGCCGGTAACACCAGATTGATGCTGCCAGTGCGCGGTAATAGCATCGAACGCAGAATATAAGCCTTGTTGATTAGCACATAAACCATGCACCTTATTAAAATCACCTAAAAGGTAAGCAAGTAAATCAAGACCATGGCTGGCTAAATCGTCGAAGTAACCTCCTCGTGCCACGTTTTGATCTGTACGCCAGTTGTATTCACCCGACAAATCAAGAGCGTTAGGAGCTTTACTTAAATGCCAACTAACATGCCGGGGTTTACCAATGGCACCTTGTTCAAGTAACTGCTTAACGTGATTAAAGCGCGGTAACGAACGGCGATAATAAGCCACAAATAGCGGCTGTTTAGCCTCTTTAAATGCTGTAACAATATCAAGGCTGTCTTGATAACTTGGCGCCAGTGGCTTTTCAATACAACACGGTTTACCTGCCGCAGCAACCTCAAGAGCATACGCTTTATGGCTATCTGGCGGCGTGGCAATATACACAGCATCAACACTGTTATCGTTAATGAGTTCGCTTGGCGATGCGAACACCTTTGCAACATTATGGCGTTTAGCATAATCATGGGCTTTTTCTAGGTCGCGGCGTGTCACCCCAATAAGCGCAATACCTTCTGCTTGTTGATAAGCAGGGCCGCTTTTTACTTCGGTTACAGCACCACAGCCGATAATGGCAAATCGCATTGGCTTATTCATTGCTAATCCTTTATTTTTAAGTACGTTACAAATTGCTGCTGCATGTAGCCGTTTATTTTTGCATGAGCAGGGCTCCAACCTGCTAAAAAGCGATAAAAATCGCTCCATGCGTAACACCAAAGCGCTCGCCAACTGCTAACAACATGCGCTGGGTTTACATTTGGTTGATAACGTTTTAGTGCCTGTGTGAGGGTGTCAAAATAGCGATTTAAATAGTCATCTGCAACTGATTTTAATGCCGTATCATTTAAGCAACTGCCTAAAAAATACATGACATCAATCACCCCAACACCCCTGCCTACATATTGAAAATCATAGCCAAGAACATGCTGGTTTTGTGGCGCAATAGCAAAATTGGCAAGCTTAGCATCACCATGAATTAATGTTTGGTAAGGTGACTCATTCAACGCAGTATCAATAGCGTGTGCCTGCGCTTTTAAGCTTAAATCGCTCATACGCTTTAGCTCATCGGGCCGTGTTGCTAAATGCCAATAACTACCTCGCGGCCAAAGGCCATCGGCAGAGCTTGCTAAATGAAAAGCATGAAAGTGTGCAAGCCAGTTTATAATTGCTTCAATGTCGCGGTGTGTAGCACTTGCTTGCTGGTAGCCAAGTGCACTGAAATCACTAAATAACAGCGCTTGCTTACTGCCCTCTTGGATTGCCTCAATACAATGAATAGCCGCAGCTTCATGGGGCAATTGCTTAGCGTAATGCCGATACCAATTAAATTCGACTAAGTAAGATTGCCGCTTTCTGGCAAGCGCAAAATCACTTTGTTTTATACGACTATGATTGATCTGACTTGGCACTTCAATCGCTTTAATTACCCTAGCAGCACCATCCATTTGGCAACGAATAATCTCACCGCATCCGCTCCATACTGATGCCGCTTGCTGTAGCTCTGTAATGTTTGAAAAGTGAGAAGTAACAAATTGCCTAAGATCCATAACGCTCTGTAATTTATATAAACCGATGGCAATGGTAGGTGATATTGGCTATTGGTACAACGACCTATAAGCAATAAAAAACCCGTGCTAAGCACGGGTTTTCGAAGATAAAGTCCTAATACTGCTCAGGACTTGCATTGTTGAATTACTCGTTTACCACACTTTTAAGTGGGTTTACTGGCTTTGCATTGTCATCCAGTAAGTTCATGTCAAAGTCGAACTCATCAACACGAATCGCTTTTTCACGTTTCTTGTTGTAATCAATCAGTTTTGCATACTCTTCTTCGTTGATAACACTTGCAACAAGTGCATTATCAAGCGTTTCTGCAAAACGAACACCCGGCTTAATAGTTTTAGCACGCAGTGCTTTTTTAACTTTTGCAAGTAAATCAAGGCACGCCATTTTCGCTTTGTACGCTTGCTCATTGATGTAATGACCATCACCTTCAATTGGGTTAACCAAGTGAGTGATTTGCGCTTTAAATACGGTATCCATCTGCGCTTGAGTCGCAAGTTCACGGATTAAATCATCGCTGATCTTAGGCATTTTCATTGAGTAGTTCATCGTAATGAAACGCATAAACTTACGAGTACCACTTGCAGGGAAGTTATCTAAGAACTTATGCAATGCTTCTTCAGCGCTTTGTAGTGCAAAGCGAGTCGCATAGTGGAAGTAAGGCGCAGCTTGCTCACGTTCACTGCTTGCTACTTTTTGCTCGTAATATTTAATTGATGCCATCGCCGCATACAAGAAGCTCATTACGTCGCCTAAACGTGCAGATAACATTTCTGCTTGCTTAAGTTTGCCGCCCAGTACCAATAACGAGAAGTCAGCGTAAACTGCTAGTTTTGCAGATAATTTATGCGCTGCTTTTTCGTATTCACGTACTTCGGGTAGTGACGATTTAGCACCGGCAGTAAACGGTAATACACCTAAACGGAAAGCACGTAAGCTGTTAGCTACGCTGTAACCTACTGTTTTACGTAAGATGCTGTTGAATTCTTTATCTGCATTTTTGTCTTCGCTATGGATAGACTCAACCATAGATTGAAGGTAAGGGTGACAACGCATTACACCTTGGCCAAAAATCATTAGGTTACGAGTAAGAATGTTTGCACCTTCAACCGTGATTGCGATTGGTTGTGCAACATATCCACTTGCTAATGTATTTTGCGGGCCATTTTGAATTGCTTTACCTGCTTGAATATCCATTGCTGAATCAAGCACGTTACGACCAATTTCTGTCATGTGGTATTTCGCAATCGCAGTGACGACAGATGGTTTTAAGCCCATGCCTAAACCTTCTGTTGTTAATACACGCATTGCTTCTTGAAGATAAGTTTTACCTGCAATATCAGCAAGCTTTTCTTGGATACCTTCGAATTGACCAATCGCCAGACCAAACTGCTCGCGTACTGCTGCGTACTCAGAAGCACCTTTAAATGCTACCTGTGATGAACTAACACCTAGTGCCGGTAAAGAGATACCACGGCCTGCACCTAAACAGCTAACCAGCATCTGCCAGCCACGGCCGATGTTCTTTTGACCACCAATGATGAAGTCCATTGGTACAAATACTTTTTCACCGCGAGTCGTACCGTTGTAAAAACGGATACCCATAGGATCATGACGATTACCAAGTTCAACACCAGGGTGATCTTTAGGAATTAGCGCACAGGTAATACCGAGGTTTTCTTTGCCACCGAGTAAACCATCAGGGTCAACTACTTTAAATGCTAAACCTAATACTGTCGCAATTGGCGCAAGTGTGATGTAGCGTTTGTCCCAGGTAATTTCTAAACCTAGCACTTCTTCGCCATTAAACTGACCACGTTTAACAACACCGATATCTGGAATACCACCCGCATCTGAACCCGCTTCTGGGCTAGTTAGTGCGAAACAAGGAATGTCGCGACCATTTGCAAGACGTGGTAAGTAGTGATCTTGTTGCTCTTTAGTACCAAAGTGAAGTAATAGCTCACCTGGGCCTAATGAGTTAGGAACCATCACGGTTACCGCAACCGCAGAACTCTTAGTCGCGATAGTCGCAACGATTGTTGAGTTTGCATATGGGCTGAATTCTAAACCGCCGAATGATTTAGGAATGATAAGCGAGAAAAAGCGCTCTTTTTTCAAGAAATCAAGAATGTAGTCAGGAAGATGAACACCATTTTGAATTTCAGAATCATCAATCATTGATAATAATTCTTTCACAGGGCCATCTAAGAATGCTTGCTCTTCAGCGCTCAGCTTAGCTGCTGGCACGTCACGAAGTGCATCGAAATCAGGTTTACCTTGGTAGATTGAACCTTCTAACCAAACATCACCCGCATCTAACGCTTCTTGTTCTGTAATTGAAATACTAGGTAATACTTTTTTTAATTTTGTACGTAAGCTCATAATAAACTCATCCGACCAGATAGTAATACCTACATTACGTCATAAAATAAGCAATAGATCAATTGGTCCAACCAGTTTTTTTAACATTTTTTTATATTTCTTTTTTCTTTGCATGCTAAGCACTTGAATACAATGGGTTTACACGTGTAAGCTCAAACGCTATTTTTTATCCCAAAATGGTTAACAACTAAAGGCTGACAATAAAAAGCCCAACTAAAAAGTTGGGCTTAGGTGTAAATGCTGAAGGAATGCTTTATAGCTCATCCTCGATAGGGAATAACGAAATAAACCACACTTGAAAACGTCGCCAAGAAGAAGTTTGTGGCTCTTCATCAAATTGCTCATTACTCACTGTGTCGAGCCAAACTAAATCATCACCCTTTAAATCAACTTTCCAAGCATACTCAGCCATATCAGTATCAACCCACTTTGATAGTGATCGACTTAATTTAGAGCTGTTGATCAATACACCCATTTCAGTATTTAAATCAAGTGAGCGAGGGTCAAGGTTCATGGTACCGACAAAGATCTTTTCATCATCAAAGGTCATGGTTTTTGCGTGTAGGCTTGCTTGTGATGACCCAGTAACCTTACGCCCTGCTTTGCGCTTAACGGCCATCAAGTCACTTGGCTTTAATTCCCAAAGTTTTACCCCTCCAGAAATTAAATCTTTGCGGTACTTTTTATATCCTGCATGCACAGCTGAGACATCCGTGGCGGCTAGTGAATTTGTTAGCACAGTAACGTTAACGCCCTGCCGCACCCAGTTTGTTAGCAACTTAACGCCTTGCTCTTTGGGAATAAAGTAAGGCGAAATGATAATAACTCTTTGCTGTGGTTGCCCAAGTCTTTTAAGTAAACGTGGCGACATATTTGACGACTTTTCACGTACATCATTTAAAACCTTATCAGGATGGTCAAAAAACAGCTCTGAGGTTTGCCAGTCAAATGTAATTTCGTCATCAAGCAAGCGTTTAACAAACTCGCTTTCATGCAGCTGCTGAACATAATTGCTCTGTCGGTTTTGTTCAACATAGCTCGACAATGTTTTAGTGATATCTATGAGTGATTGTTCATCACGTTTACCGTGTAAATCTTCAACTCGGTAAGACAATTGATGATTCCAATATAAATCAAATGCTTTTGATGCATTTGGAACAATTTCACCAACACTCATAACATCTAAATCAATAAACTCAGAATGATCTTCAGCCGAAAAGTACGCATTACCAATGTTTCGCCCACCAGTAATAAAAATACGATTATCGACTATAAAGCTCTTATTATGCATGCGCCTAGAAAGCTGTCTAAAGTTGGTAATAAAGCCGAGCGCCCTAAAACGACGGTTAGGAAATGGATTAAATAATCGAACTTCAATATTTGGATGTACAGCCAGTGCGGCTAAATCAAGCTCACTGTCGGCTTGCGATAAGTCATCGAGCAACAAGCGAATTCTTACCCCCCTATCTGCGGCTTTTAATAAAAAGGCCGTAAATAAAATGGTGGTTTGCTGCCTGTGGTATAAATAGTACTGCACATCAATGGTGTGCTCTGCAGAATCAATGAGCGCCAACCTAGCTACAAAGGCATCGACCCCATCTGCTAAAGGATAAAACCCTGATAACCCAGGATGATTATTACCCACTGCATCTCCTATGGTACTGGGTGTATCTGCTGCAATGGCATAGCTTGGTTGAATGGACTCTCGTGAAGGTAATTGCGCGCAGCCCGCGGTGATTAAAATGAGTACTGCACAAAAAAGTGATTTTGAAGAGTCTATTATCATGGCTTCCTACCAATGACCGTGTGATACACGTATCTGCTTTGTTATAACCCTAATAAATGAAGGGGTTAAAAGCAAATAAAAACTCGTAAGTATGGGGATTAATTAGAACAATTAAACGAAGGAAAAATTGTTAAGCACGCATGCTTAAGAGCAAGTAATTACGCTACTTGCTCAGTGATATCTGCAATTTCGATCAGTTTGCGATTAAGAATTTTTTTACAACAACCGCAACACTTGCCGCACTGGCTACCCACTTGCAGCTCTTTTGATAAATCGCGCATTGTCATAGCGCCATCATCAATTGTTTGTTCGATTTTTTTATCAGTCACACCATGACATAAACAGATATACATGAATGCAAACCACTCTCATTTCTCTTGATGGTCAGCATATTAATCTAAACGGTAATAGTTCGCAATAGTGTTATAGGCAATATTTGCATAACTTTTATACTGAAATTTCATAAATGGCACACAGCTAAAAATTTTCCCTTATGATTTGGGCAGTTAGTTAAAGGCGGCTAAAGAAAAAATTTTTAACTTTTTTGAGGGGTGGTTAGTGTTGCAGTTGAATGAAAAAGAGGGGATGGCTCAGATACAGAGCATTGGTAAATAACAGAGAAGCCAACACTTCAACAACTGGAAAAACACGCGCCTTGATTATGGGAAGAGCAACTCGTCCTTAGCTGCTTTTAAAAGTTCATCCCATCCCTCAGGTGGATGACCAGAATTTAACATCTTTTCGAATACTTTGTAGGCATCGGTTTTACTACCGTATGCACGTTTATTATTTTCATCATTGACCCATGCATAAACGATGATTTTTGACCCTAAATGATATCGAAAAAACAAACGGTATTGTTGGAAGAACTTTGCTCGAAACCAGTGCTTGTTATCATCACCTAATGTGCTTCCTTGGCGAAACTCAGGGCTGGTAGGATCATGCGGTATGAGTTCAAAGATTAACCGTTGAATAGCGGCTAATCGTTTCGTGGCATTTTTTTTAAGGTAGCCCTTTGGATCTTTATTCCGAAGAGCCTCAACTTGTGTTTTAAGGCTTATGTATTGCTCTTTAAACAATGGATGAGTGTAAAGTGTCCAACCATGTACGACCATTGGTATCGTTTTTTGCAAACTTACTCGTCCTCATCCAATAACGGAGCATCTAAATCGATTTCAACACCTTCAATCAACACATCAACGTTTTCTCGCATACTTGCTGATAACGGTTCTATTCTTTCAGGATGAGCCTGCATATCATGCGCTATGAATGATAAAAACTCGCCAAGTACAGGATCGCTTTCTTGCACTGCTGCACGCGAAATAACAACGCTGCCATCAGATTGAATCGTGTATTTAATTTTATCTTTTTTACCTAAGTGCAACGCCTTACGAACAGGGCTAGGCACCGTAGTTTGAAAACGGTCTGTCAATGTTGATTCAGTTTCTAAAGCAACTTGTGCCATAACAACCTCTGTCTTTTATTTGCTTCATTAGCTTTGATTTTAGTACGAACGAACAGGCAATGCAAATGCATTACCCTTTAAAAATGAGCTAGAAAATACTCAAGTTGCTTAATGCTGTAAGGGGGGACTTGTCTAGACCTCAGCTAGCTGAGTGTGCGCTCATTCCCTTACGGTGTAACATGATACAAAGCACCTGCAAACTCTAATCGTAGTAGCCTAGCCATCCTTGCACGTATCAATCTTGGTTAGTTAATAACTAAAAATTAGGCTTCAATATGCTAAAGGGCAAAAAGAAAGACCTGAGCCTGTTGGCTACTCGTTATGATAAATAAACCATTTTTAAATAACACAACAAAGCCAACCCTTTAGTTGGTAATAAAGCACTGCGTTTGCTATTTTACGTCTAATACTAAATCTGTAACCGAGGACACATGGAAGCGCCTACTTTTGAATTAACCCGTGATAACTTTAACTCAATCTTTTTTCAGACTTTCATAAAAACGAAAGTGCAACCTGAAATACCTATCATAAGATGCGCAGTGCCTTTACCGAAAGCACAGAAATTCAAGGCAAAATTAATTACTGCCGTTATTTTCATTATTGCATGTCACCTTGTTTGGAAAACACAATCCGGTGCAGGTGCAATTGCCGCTGTGGTCATTACTTATCTTAGTTATTTTTTAATTCAGATGTTTATTGCCAATAAGCGTTATTTCATCCATGAATCTCCCTTGTGCGAAATTAAAATAAATAAAGAAGAGGTTTACCTGCCTGCACTTTTATTCGATGACAGAAAAGCACGAACACTTAAAAGAGAAGATTTACTTAATGTTGAGGCCGTATGGAATTTTACACGCACCAAAAGCGGCTACGATATTAACGATCCACAACCTAGGCGTGCCTATCTATTTTCTGTTATTTTTAAAACTCGCTATGGTGATTCAATTCCTTTAAATGACTGGAGCTTAGAACATCCTGAGCTTTTCAAGACACTTGTTGAGTATGATTACCCAGTAACTATGATCAGAACAGCCAAACGCGGGTCACCAATAACAGTTCACATAAAATGGTTCTTCCTATTTACCTTTATATGTACTCTCATCTACTCACTTATAAAGTATGTAATTTAGCGGACTTATAAATATGCAATTGGCAAAGTAACTGCGAACAAGCGCTTTGCCTTAAACTTACGCTTTATTGTTAAACAGCATACCAGAGTGATTACTAGAAGTAGGAGCAAACAATGAGTTTATCATCGTAGAAACATTACTTTTTACGGCAAGCTGGACTGCATTTATTTCTTCATCAAGTTGTTTATTAAGCTCTAGTAACTCACTTTCTCGTTGTTCTGGAGCTAGGTCTTTATTGCTTTTTAAACTATTAATCTTATTTTGTAACTCCTTTATTTTTACTACTAGCTCTTGTTGTGTTTGTGATGTCTTTGATTGAGCTTCTGCTTGTGGATCAGAATCAACGCCCGCTTCTTGTTGTTTAGAGCCTTGAAGGTTTGTTGCTCTTTCACTTGCTGGGTTTAGCTCATTTTTATTTTGCTGATCTAATAATGGCTCTTTTAGGAATGAGGATGTGTACGAAGTTAGCTGCATAGTTTTCCTATCGTTAATTTTTTGGCGTTTAGCTATAAACTTTTTAAAATCAAAGTAGATGCACGATCCGTACCCGTTTAAAACCCAAAAACCATTATGCGGCTAAATATGTAAAATCCTCTAAAGTTAGCGTTATTAAACTTTAACTTTTGAATCCTCATTTCAAATAAACCAACACTAAAGAACTACTTTTTAACTTTTAAACAACCTTTTTTGATCTTTTTTTAAACACCGCCCGTACGCCTTATTGAAGTGGACACGTCGTAACGTCCGAACATACAAAGATATAAGGAACAACGATGAAATACATACTACTGGCTAGCAGCTTACTTTTTCTCACCGCGTGTAGCGATGATGATGACGATAATACCGAAGTTGTTACCCCTCCCCCAGTTCAAGAATTCACTCCAAGTAAAACCTATTCTGTAACTTTAAGTGGCAAACAAGAAGTGCCAATGAATGACTCAATGCAAACAGCGACTGCAACGGTAGAGCTTGACGAAAGTTTAATGCAATTTCGTGCAACACTTGATGCAAGCTCAGTCGAAGGTTTTAGCGCAGCACACATACACGACGGCGATTTGGGCGCTAATGGCGATGTTGCATTTGCATTTGAAGCCACTACCGATGGTATGTATGAAGTCGCAATTACCGACCTTGATGAAAGCCTAATTGCTGATTTAATGGATGGTGATTGGTATATAAACCTTCATACTGAACAGTATGCAAGCGGTGAACTTCGTGCGCAAATTGTGCCAGATACAACGAGTATTATCACGTTTGTTTTAAATGGCGATCAGCAAGTGCCTATGAACGACAGTGACGCAATGGGTTATGGCTATGCATCTTATGACAGCGCCACGACAGAATTACGGCTTCGCGCGGTGACTATGGGTGTTGATGACGCAACAGCAGCTCATATCCACACGGGTAAATTAGGCTCAAATGGTGACGTATTCGTAACTTTAGAGCAAGACGACGAAGTCATGACTGACTGGGTCGTACCAGAAAATACCATGATCGACAGCGACACTTTGGCAGTACTTTTAGACGGCGGTCACTATGTTAATGTTCATACGCCTGAATTTGCCGGTGGCGAAATTCGCGGCCAAATCTTAACAGACAACTATGCAGTTGCGACCTTTGACTTAAGTGGTAATCAAGAAGTGCCTATGGTCAGCACCATGGCTGATGGTGATGGTTATGCCCTTGTTGATACAACAGACTACAGCGTAGAGCTTACTGTTGTAACATCAGGCTTAGACGATGCAAGTGCTGCGCATATTCATACAGGTCGTATCGGTACTAATGGCGATGTATTAGTGGCTCTTGAACAATCAATGGACGACAGTAATGTCTGGATGACACCAAGCAATACGCAAATCAACGCGGATATTTTTGCAGTGCTGGCTTCTGGCGGTCACTATGTCAATGTTCATACACCTGCTAATGCTGGCGGTGAGCTTCGTGGGCAAATCCTAACCAGTAACTATGGTTTTACGAGCTTTAAACTAAGCGGTGAGCAAGAAGTTCCTGCAGTCGAATCTGATGCAAGTGGTGAAGGCTATGCATTAATTAACATGGATAACTATGCCTTAGAGCTATTAGTAAACACAATGGGTGTTGATGATGCGACAGGTGTACACATTCATACTGGCCGAATTGGCACCAATGGCGACGTTCTAGTAGCGCTTGAGCAGTCAACAACTGATGCAGGCATGTGGATGACGCCAGCAAATACCATGATCAACGCAGAGATCTTCGAGGTACTTGCATCAGGTGGTCATTACGTTAACGTACATACACCTGCTAACACGGGTGGCGAAATTAGAGGTCAGATCCTAACAGATAACTATCAACTCGTTACTTTCCCACTTAGTGGTATGCAAGAAGTTCCAGCGGTTGATACGATGGCATCAGGTAGTGGTTATGCCTTAGTTAACATGGATAACTACCATTTAGAATTGAGAGCATTAACCGAAGGTGTGAGTGACGCCACTGCTGCTCACATTCATACGGGTCGTATAGGCACTAATGGCGACGTACTTGCCGCGTTAGAGCAATCAAGCGATAACATGAACCTGTGGCAAACACCTGAAAATACCATGATTAATGCAGATATTTTTGCAGTACTTGCATCAGGTGGTCAT